>DASVRB010000520.1:0-1595 GCA_036388835.1 Thermoanaerobaculia bacterium
GCCGCTTCGGCCGCCGGGTTTTGTGAGGTCTCGGCCGATGACTGAGCCGCGTTTTCGGCGGCCGAAGCGGCCGCCGCTCCATTGGAACCGGCATTCGCGGCTTCTTCTTTTTCCTTCGCCTTTTTCTTCCGGATCTTGACGAGATCAACCATGCGGGACGGTCTCCATGCGGTGTTCGCGGGCGGCGGAGGTGATGCGGGCCGCGTCGATCGTTTCGGCATCTTCGCCGAATGCATCGAGCAGCGCGGTGGTGGCGAGGGTGTTGATGAGGCGCGGGACGCCGCCGCTGATCGAGTGCATCGCGCGCATCGCTGCCTCGTCGAACGGATTGCGCGCGCCGCCGGCGGCGCGGATGCGATGTTCGACGTATTCGATCGTTTCGTCGACCGTCAGCGGGCCGAGGGAGTAGCGCATGCCGATGCGCTGGCGGAGCGGTGCGTATGCGGTGCGGTCGAGGCGGTCTTCGAGCTCCGGCTGGCCGATCAGCACCACGCTCAGCAGGTTCTGATCGTCAAGTTGAAAATTTGTCAGGAGGCGGATCTCGTCGAACGTCGCTTTGGACGGGATGAGCTGCGCCTCGTCGATCATCAGCACCGGCTCGCGATTCTCCTCGTGCAATGCGAAGAGCTTCGTGTGGATCTGGTCGAGCATCTCGTGCCGGTAGCGTGGCGGCTCCAGCCCGAGACCGGCGGCGACCGCGCGCAGCAGCTGCGTCGGCGTGAGCCGCGGATTGATCAGCAGGATCACCGGACGCGACTCGCCGACCCGGTCGATCAGCGCGCGCGAGAGCGTCGTCTTGCCGGAGCCGATGTCGCCGACGAGCAGCGCGAGCTCCTTCTCCTCGACGGCGTACTCGAGCCTCGCCAGCGCCTCGCGATGCTGGCGCGACTCGTAGAGAAAGGCCGGATCGGGCGTCTTGCCGAACGGCTTTGCGCGGAGACCGAAGTAGTCTTCAAACATCAGAAATTGAAAATTGAAAATTGAAAATTGAAAGATCGGACGCGTGCATCCGGCCTCTCGGTTTTTTCAATTTTCAATTTTCAATTTTCAATTTCCTACCGCGCCATCGCCGCGCGTACGTCTCTCGCCCGTCCGCCGAAGTGATCGATCAGCGAGCCGACGTCGACCACCAGCACGATCTCACTCTCTCCGATCTCCGTTGCGCCGGCGATTCCGGGGATTGCTTTGAGCCGCTCGCCGATCGACTTGATGACCACTTCCTGCTGCCGCACCAGCGCGGTCACGAGCATGCCGACCGTCTTCTCGCCGGCGCGCGTGACGACGATGAACCATTTCGTGTCAGGGCCGTGCTCGTGGTCGTCGTCGAGGCCGAAGGCGTCGGCGAGACGCAGCAGCGGCAGGGTGAAGTCGCGCAGCGTGAAGACTTCCTTCCGCTCGACTGTCTTGATGTCGCGCGAGTAGATGCGCAGCGACTCTTCGACCGCGCTGAGCGGAATCGCGAACTTTTCGCCGCCCGCTTCGACGATGAGCGCCTGAATGATCGCCAGCGTGATCGGCAGGGAGATGCGGAACGTCGTGCCGGTGCCGATTCGGGTGATGACGTCGATCGTTCCCTTCAGGTCCTGGATGTTTTT
>DASVRB010000521.1:0-2809 GCA_036388835.1 Thermoanaerobaculia bacterium
CCGAATCATTGATGAACGTCGGCGGGCTAAAGCCCGCCGCTCCACTGGAACCACTCACATGGAACAAGGCACCTACGAGCTCCTTCGCGAGCGGCTTTCCTCGCACGGAAAGACCCTTGCGGCAAAGGCCGCTTCGCTCAACAAGCGCCGCATCGAGTTGTTCGGCGGGACGGAGATGGCGCTGCTCGGCAGCGATCGGATTCGGACCGAGAACAACTGCGTTCCGCGCGACATCGTCGAGGTCGGGGAGCATCTGCTCTTTGGCTACAACGTCTTCATCGGGCTGAAGACGGAGACGCAGGTGAGCGATGTGTTGTCGTTGCACCGGCTCGAAGACTTTGCGCCGGTCGCCGGGCCGACGTTCCTCTCGGATGAAGCGTTCCTGCGCGATTTCCGCGAGCTCGTGCAGTACTACCGCAATTCGAAACTGCTGCAGCTCCGGCGCGTCGATTCGAAACTGCTGGCGGTGTTTCAGACCAGCGACAAGCTGGCCGATCTGCGCGTGTTCCGCTGGAACGTCGGCGTCGACGGGAAAGTCACGTACATCGACAACCGCGGCGAGCGCGATCACGTCTTTCCGCCGCGCTACGACTTTGAATGGAAGACCACCACGCGCGAGGATCACGTGCAGGGGCGTTTTCCGCACGTGTCGATCGAGGATCAGCTCTTCGTCGAGACCATCGGCGGCGATCTCACGATCAAGATCGAAGACAACACGCAGACGGGCAAAGGCATCTACAGCGAGCCGGTCGACGATCCCGATCAGTCGCTCGACGACGCGCAGATTCAGTACGCGACCGTCGGCAGTTTGATCCTCCTCAAGCTCCTCCCCTATCGCGAAAAGGCGTGGCGCCACTTCGTCTTCAACAAGCGCACAAAATCGGTCAAGCGCATCGACGCCATCGGCTTCGCCTGCATTCAGCTCCCCGAGGATCACGGCATCATCTTTCCGGGCGGCTACTACCTCCGCACCGGCGAGGCGAAACTGTTCGAGCACGATCCGGAGCAGATGGAGCTGCTGCGCGCGATCCGCTCGCCGAACGGCGAAGACGTGCTGTACGCGTTCCATCGCCGCGATGAAGGACGGACGCTCCTCTTTCCCTACAACCTCATTCGCAAAGAGGTCGTGAATCCGATCTCCTGTCACGGCTATTCGCTCTTCGCCGACGGGAAGATGGTCATCTTCAACGCCACGTCGAACGAGCCGACGCGCGTGCATGCGATGCAGGTGTGGCAGACGCCGTTCGTCAGCGACGATCACGCCGCGAAAGCGCCGAAAACAGGCGCATATCTCGAGAAAATCGGCAATCGCGACCTCGTGCGCGGGCTTTCGGATTCGCTGACCATCTGCCGCCTCGTCGACGAGCAGACGCCGTCGCGCGCGACGTACGAAGACCTCGTCGCCGCGTCGTCGCGCATCGCCGACGCGTACCACTGGCTCGGTCATGGCGAAGCGGATGATCTGCTCTCGACGCTGCGCGAAGTACGCGCGACGGCGGAGCTGATCATCGACGAATTCGAGAAGGTCGAGACCTTGCGCGCGCAGGCGACGAAGGTGGTCGCGGAAGCGGAGGCGTCGCTCGCGGAGCGCCGGCCGGAGCCGTCGAGCATCGACGAGTTCGTGAAGCAGCTCGCGGAGCTCCGCTCGAAGCAGGGACACGTGATCTCGCTGCGCGAGCTTCGTTACGTCGATCGCGCGAAGCTCGACGCGATCGAAGCGGAGATCGTGAAGCGCTTCGGCGAGCTGTCGCAGAAGACGGTCGCGTTCCTCCTCGATCCGAAAGCGCTGGTGCCGTTCGCCGATCAGACCACCGCGATTGAAACGAAGATCGCGTCGGTGCAGAAGACCACCGAGGCCGCGGCGCTGACCGTGGAGCTCGAGAACGTGGTCGCGTCGCTGAACCTGCTCACCGAAGTGATTGGCGCGCTGCAGATCGACGATCCGACGGTGCGCATCGACATCCTGGAGCGCGTTTCGACGCTGATGGGCGCGGCCAATCGCGTGCGCGCGCTGGTGGCGAACCGGCGCAAGGACGTGCTGGGCAAAGAGCAGGTCGCGGAGTTCGGCGTGCAGTTCGCGCTCTTCTCGCAGTCGGTGACCAGCGCGATCTCGCTGGCCGACTCGCCCGAGCGCTGCGACACCGAGCTGTCGAAGCTGATGCTGCACCTCGAGGAGCTGGAGTCGCGCTTCAGCGAGTTCGACGAGTTCGTGACGCAGCTCGCCGCGAAACGCGAAGAGGTGTACGACGCGCTGACGGCGCGCAAGCAGTCGCTGCTCGAGCAGCGTCAGCGCCGCGCGGAGCAACTGGCACAGGCGGCCACGCGCATCCTGCAGGGCATCACCCGCCGCGCCTCGGCGCTCGGCGACACGGACGCTCTCAACGCATTCTTCGCCTCGGATGCGATGGTCGCGAAGCTGCGCGATACGTCATCGAAACTGCGCGAGCTCAGTGACGTCGTGCGTGCCGACGAGATTGACGGAAAGCTGAAGACAGCCCGCGATGAAGCGGCCCGTTCGCTCCGCGACCGCAAGGACATCTTCGAGGACGGCGGCGCCGACATCGTCCGCCTCGGCCAGCATCGCTTCAGCGTCAACACGCAGCCGACCGAGCTGACCATCGTCCCGCGCGAAGGACGTCCGCACCTCCACATCACCGGCACGAGCTTCTTCGAATCGATCGACGACGCGGAGTTCGCGAAGACGCAAGAGTTCTGGGAGCAGGAGCTGGTGTCGGAGACCGCGGAGGTGTATCGCGGCGAATACCTGGCGTACTCGTTTTTGTGGAGCGGCGGGCTTCAGCCCGCCGGC
>DASVRB010000522.1:0-5251 GCA_036388835.1 Thermoanaerobaculia bacterium
CCCGCGGCGTTTGTTTTCGCCTGGACCGCGCCTTACGCGAAGCGGGCGCGCTCGGCCTTGGGCAACAAACGCCGCGGGCCGGGCCCGCCCGCCGGAGGCCCCTCGTCGGTCTTATTCCGTCACCACGCGCGAACGAGCCCAGGCGATGAAGGTCGCGGCCACCATCAGTGCGAGCGGCGCGACGATCTTCGACGTCTCGCCGAGCGTGAGATGCACCGCGATCGGGTCCAGCATCACCAGGGCGAGGAGCGTTGCGGCGAGCGCGCTGGCGAGTGAGCTCATCCGCGTCACCGCCGGCAGCAGCAGACCGATCGCGCCGGCGATCTCCAGCGCGCCGAGCGTGCGGATCAACGGCGCGGGCGTGAAGGCCGCCCAGAGCATCCGGCTGGCCATCTCCGCGACCGGGGTCGCGACCTTCATGAAGCCGAGAGCCAGAAACGTGATGGCGAGGAGGATCTGCGCGGTCCAGAGCGCGACGTTGAACGCGGTGCGTCCGGTCTCGCGAGGCGCGTTCACCGCGACATCTGGTTGCGGTTGCGCGGCTGGCGTGAGGTGCGCGACCGGCGTCGGGCGCCGCTGCTGAATCGGAAGGCGCGGTGGTGCCGACGCGGGGGTCAATCGCGCCACTTCCGCTTCCGCCTCTTTCAACTCCAGCGCGATCGTGAACGCATCCTCTTTCTTCGCCGCATTGAGGACCAGCAGCGCTTCATAGCGGCGGGCCTGGAAACGGGCCGCGGCCAGTCGCGCCTCCGCTTTTTCGAGCGCGTTCCCCGCGGCGCCGTTGCGAGGCGGCAGCGCGATGTGAAGAAGCGGCTCGCGGTGCTTCCCCTCCCCTTTCTTTGCTG
Organism: Thermoanaerobaculia bacterium; assembly: GCA_036388835.1. Taxonomy (GTDB): domain Bacteria; phylum Acidobacteriota; class Thermoanaerobaculia; order Gp7-AA8; family Gp7-AA8; genus QHVT01. The sequence goes on from DASVRB010000522.1 coordinate 846, forward strand.
CCGCCGTGCAGCGTGCGGAGAGGCGGCCGCAGGCGGACTGTTTGTCGATCGTGCGGGCGGTGCCTTGCGTCGAGCGGTTCATGGGCGCCGTCCTGCCGCGAGGCCGTTCCGGGGATCGGTGACGCGCGAGAACGAGAACGTGCCGACCAGCACGCGCGTCCGGTTCTCGAGGCGGCGCACTTCGCCGGAGATCGTGTCGCCGTCGAGTTGTCCGCTGAGCGTCGTGTAGACCATGCAGCGGCAGTCGGCGTCGCTCACCGGCGCCGCGGCGCTGTGCAGGCGCGCGCCGTCGAGGCGGACGTAGAGAAGGCGCGGCGTCTTGTCGTCCGCTCCCGCCGCGAGCACATACGCCCCCTGTTCGTGCGAGCGCGGGACCATCCGCAGCTCGACCTCGTCGTTGAGGCGTGCGTCGGGGAAACGGACGCTGCCCCGCCAGGTCCCGGCAAAGCTCTGCTCCTCCTGCGCCGTGCCGAGGACCGCGACGCCCGGGAGAGTCGGCGCGGCGGCGGGGGTGATGGTGGTGGTGCAGGCGGCCAGGAGCAGTGCGGCGAGGGCGGCCAGCGATCTTGCTTGTTTGTACATTACGTTCACTCCTTGCTGAACATACTGTCACGACTGTCCGCGGTCAAGGGGTGGAGCCAAGAAAGATTCGTTCTGTTCATTCGGGACAAAACAAACTAGAATGAGCGCCTATGGCTACGCTCTGCCCCGTCTCGACGAACTTCATCGAACGCATGGCCGTCTGCTCCGAATCGGACGGCCTGCCGCGCATCGCCGGCCGCATCCTCGCCCTTCTGGCCATGCGTCACGAGCCGGTGGCCTTCGACGAGATCGCCGAATGCCTCCAGGTCAGCCGCGCCAGCGTCAGCACGAACACGCGGCTCCTCGAGTCGCGCGGCGTGATCCGCCGCACCAGCCGCCTCGGCGAGCGGAAGGATCTCTTCGAAGTCTCCGCCGACCTCCCTCGCCTCTTCCTCGAGCACACACTCGCGCGGCATCGCGAGATGCGCGAGCTTGCCGCCGAGGCGCTGCGGAAACTGCCGCGCAACGAGACCGCGGCGAGGAATGCCATGCAGGAGATCGAGGAGTTCCACACGATGCTCATCGAGAGCAACGAAAAGATGCTGGCGACGTGGCGGAAGCGCAAACGGGTCGCGTGACGCCGGCGTGAGTTTTTTCACCGGCTCTGTCCACCGTTCGCCTCCGCGGTCGTATCAGCAGGCAAACGGAGACGAAACGGACATGAGCCTGACCACCCGCATCATCCTGATCTTCACCCTGCTCCTGCAGATGGCCTCACTGGCCGCACAGGAAGCCGCGGCACCTGCAGCGACCGCCACCACCGAAACAGCAGCCGACAGCACCGCCGCCACCGACACGTCGGCGACGACGACCACAACCGAAACAGCGGCAGACGCAGAACCGGGCGGCATCGCCGCAACCGGCAGGGCCGCCGCCGAAGGTGCGATCAACGACGAAACCGGCGAAGAATCGCTGAAAAGCGCGTCGACGCGGCAGCAGCTCATCAACCTGCTGGAGCGGAGCCCGGACCGGCTCGCCACCCTGCTCGCGCTCGAGCCGAGCCTTCTCGCCAACGATTCCTTCCTGGCCGGCCACCCCGACCTCGCGCGGTTCGTCGCCGCCCATCCGGAAGTGCGGCTGCAGCCGAGCTTCTATCTTTCGGCGTTCGCCGGCCGCGCGTACCGCACCGGTCCGCTCGAGCAGATCCTCGAGCCGCTGGCGGTCTTCATCGGCTTCAGCATCGTCGCCTACACGCTGATGTGGCTGGTGCGCACGATCATCGAGCAGAAGCGCTGGAGCCGTCTGGCGCGCACGCAGACGGAAGTGCACAACAAGATCCTCGACCGCTTCGGCACGAGCGCGGAGCTGCTCGAGTACGTCAAGACTCCGGCCGGGACGAAGTTCCTCGAGTCGGCGCCGATTCCGGTGAGCGCCGAACGGGTGACGCAGAGCGCGCCGGCGCCGATGCCGCGCATCGTCCTCCTGGTTCAGATCGGCGTGGTCATGGCCGCGGCGGCCCTCGGCCTGCTGCTGGTCAGCCTTCGCTACTCGCAGAACGAGGGGCAGGGATTGTTCGCGCTCGGTGCGATTGCGCTCTGCATCGGCTTCGGCTTCATCGGCTCGGCCGCCGTGACCATCTTCCTCTCGCGCAGACTCGGTCTATGGCAGGAACCTCAGCCGCATGGCGGGCGCACCCTCACCCACGGCAGCGAGGCTGACGACACAGGGCTCGTGAGATGATCGGCGGGATGCGTTTCGCACTGTTGAGCCACGAAGGAACGATGCCGGAGCGCACCGATGCCGATCGCGCGCTCGCGGCCATGGACGAGGAGGAGTTCCGCGCGTTCTACGAGCGCACCTCGCGTCCGCTCTGGTCGTACCTTTCGCGCATCACCGGCAACCGGCAGGAGGCCGACGACATCCTGCAGGAGGCGTATTACCGCTTCTATCGCGCCGGAGCGCGGCACGCGGATGAAGCGCATCGCCGCAATTCACTCTTTCAGATCGCCACGAACCTGGTGCGCGACGCCGCGCGACGCGCCAAACGCCGCGACGACGTGCAGCTCGAAGACGACGAAACCGCGGCCGCGCGCGCGCCGCACAGCCACGCACCGATGCCCGAACGGCAGGCGGAAATCCGCACCGATCTGGCTCGTGCGATGCAGCAGCTCGAGCCGGTGCAGCGCGAAATGTTGTGGCTGGCCTACGCCCAGGGCGCCTCGCACGAGGAGATCGCCGGCATCCTCGGATTGCGCACCGTGAGCATCCGCACGCTGCTCCTCCGCGCACGCCGCAAACTGGCCGGCCTCCTCACCGGCACCGCACCGCAGGAGAGTGGACGATGAGCGCCGAAATCTGTCCGCGTGAAGACGAGCTGCTCGCCGCGATGGGGCGCGCGTTCGTCGGTGCCGAGCTCGAGCAGCATGTCGCGTCGTGCGTCTCGTGCGGCGAGCTGCGCGTCGTTGCAGGTGCGCTGCTCGACGACCGTGCCGGCGCGATGATCGATGCGCCGGTCCCCGCCTCCGGCACGATGTGGTGGCGGATGCGCCTGCGCCAGCGGCACGAAGCGGAAGCGACCGCACGCCGCTCGCTGGTCATCGGACAAGCGGTGACGCTGATGGTCGCGATCGCGCTCGTGATCTCGTTCTTCGGCAGCGACGTCGCGGCGGGCGTGCGCAGCGCGGTGAGCACGATTCGCGTCAGCACGCCGCTGCTGATCGTCGTCGCGACCTGGCTGCTGCTCGCACCGATTGCGAGCTGGGTCGCCATCCGTCAGAAATAACAAGGGTCACCGTCAGTTCGCCTGCGTACCAAATGTAGGCATCTGCCTCGCATTGCGAGCTGGCGGCGAAAGGAACCCGACCCCTGGACACCCCAACCCCCACCCGCATCCTCGTAGTCGACGATCACGAGCCCATCCGCACACTGATCCAGCGCCTCCTGCGCACCGAGGAAGGATTCATTACCGATGAAGCGAAGAACGGCCGCGTTGCGCTCGCGCGTGTGGCCGAGACGCCGTACGACGTCATCACGCTCGATCTGATGATGCCGGAGCTCGACGGCCTCGGCTTCCTCGAAGAGCTGGAGCGGACGCGTCCCGAGCTCGCATCACGCGTGGTGGTGATGACCGCCTGCTCGAGCGGCACTCTCGAACAGGTGCCATCCAAGTACACGGTCGTGACCAAGCCCTTCAACGCGGCCGAGCTGCTCAGCGCCGTACATCGCTGCGCCGGCCACTGACGTTCGCGCCCCGCTCGACGCGCGCTACCGCGGCGCGCCGACGCACTCGGCCGCTGCTTCGAGCACGTCTTCGATGTCGAACGGCTTGTGCAGCACGCGATGAATCACCGACAGGTCGAGGTCTTTCGTACCGCGCGTGCCGGCCGCCGTCATGACCACCACGCACTTGCGCACCGGCTGCTGCTCGCGCAGGAACGCGATCACTTCATAGCCGCTGCGGATCGGCATCATCAGATCGAGAAACAGCGCGTCGTACGAGTTGTTTTCCGACAACTTGTCGATCGCTTCCTGCCCGTCACGCGCTTCGTCGGTCTCGTACTTTTGGCGCCGCAGCACGGCGCTCACCAGTCTGCGGATGCCGTCGTCGTCATCGACAATGAGAAATTTCGCGCTCACGGCGCGCATCCTCGCACAACTTGCACCATGCCCGCAGTCCCCGAGAACAGGCGCCCGCCGGGTCCGCCGTCGAACTTAAAGTCCGATACCGTACAAAAGCGGTTACGATGGTTGTGACGCTGCGGTGAAGGCCGCGTAAAAAATAAATGACCCTGTTCCCGGAAAGAGACGTGCTGATTGTCGACGACGACGAGGCGACGCGCACCGTCATCTGCACGGCGATGACCGCGGCCGGCCTCACCTGCGAC
>DASVRB010000523.1:0-16037 GCA_036388835.1 Thermoanaerobaculia bacterium
TTGTAGTGCGAGCTGCTGAGGGCCGCGCCGCGCAGGATCTCGTTCATCGGTACGACGACCTGGTCGGCGGTGCGCATGATCGCCAGCACGACCTCCTCCTGCACGCTGCGGAACGGCCGCTTCTGCTTGATCTCTCGTTTCAGCCTGTCAGCCATCGCTCCTCCATGTTCCGAATGCCGCGCTTCGACATTTCCCATTATACCTCTTGACGATAGGCGTTGTGAGGACTATTTGGAAATGCGTCCCGGTTGTAGAGGGCGAATCGAACGGAAGAAAGAGGAGAAAACCCCATGGCAGAAAAGACGACCTGGCAGATCGACGCGGCACACTCGAGCGTCGAGTTCGCAGTCAAGCACATGATGTTCACCACCGTGCGCGGCCGCTTCAAGGACGTGAAGGGGACGATCGTCGCCGACGAGGCGAATCCCGATCAGTCGACCGTGGAGGTCGAGATCGCGGCGGCCAGCATCGACACCGGCTCGCCCGATCGCGACGCGCATCTCCGCTCGGCCGACTTTCTCGACGTGGAGAACCATCCCACGCTCACGTTCCGCAGCAAGCGGGTGGAAGGGGCGATGAAGAAGGAAGGCGACACGTTCAAGGTGATCGGCGACCTCACGATCCGCGGCACGGCCATGGAAGTGACGCTCGAGGCGCAGTACGAAGGAACGGGCAAAGATCCGTGGGGCGGCACGCGCTCCGGCTCTCGCGCAAACGCGCGCATCGACCGCCGCGACTGGGGCCTGAAGTGGAATCAGGCGCTCGAGACCGGCGGCATTCTCGTCGCGAACGAAGTGCGCATCGAAGTGGAAGTTCAGGCAGTGAAGCAGTAAGCGAAACCAACAACGACCCAACGCGGCAACGACCAGAGGAGCAGCATGATCGCAGTTCGCAAATCGCAGGAGCGCGGCATCGGCCGCCACGGTTGGCTCACGACGCAGCACACGTTCTCGTTCGCGAATTACTACGACCCGCGCAACATGGGCTTCCGCTCGCTGCGCGTGATCAATGAAGACGTAGTCGCACCCGGCCGCGGCTTCGGCGCGCACCAGCACGACAACATGGAGATCATCTCGATCGTCATGAACGGCGCGCTCGCGCATCGCGACAGCACCGGCGGCGAAGGGGTGCTGCGGCGCGGCGAAGTGCAGCGGATGAGCGCCGGCAGCGGCGTGGTGCACAGTGAGTTCAACGGCTCGGAATCGGAGCCGGTGCACTTCTTCCAGATCTGGATCATGCCGGAGAAGAACGGCATCGCTCCCGGCTACGAACAGAAACTGTTCCCCGAGGACGAGCGGCGCGGGAAACTCCGCCTGCTGGTGGCGCCGGGCGGTGAAGACGGCGCGCTGAACATTCATCAGGACGCACGTCTCTACTCCGCAATCCTTGGCGCGGGCGAGCGTGTGGAGCATTCGCTCGACACCGGCCGCGCCGCCTGGATCCAGGTCGCACGCGGCAGCGTCGAGGTGAACGGGACGGTTCTGAGAACGGGCGACGGTGCAGCGATCGAGAACGAGTCGTCGCTCGCGATCTCCGCCACCGCCGACGCCGAGGTCCTGCTTTTCGACCTCGGCGAATGACGCTGCGAACGGGCCGCGCCTTCTGTCGGCGCGGCCTTGTTCGTTCTGATGCGCGCGTATGACAGAGTGATGGGATGACGGAGGTCCTGATGGCGGTGGAATGGATCAGGGACGTTGACGCGGCACTGGCGGCGTCGAAGGCGCAGAAAAAACCGTTGCTGCTCGATTTCAGTGCCGCGCCGACGTGACCGCCGTGCGTTCGGCTGGAAGCCGAATCGTATGGCGACGCACAACTCGCGACCTTCATTCACGAGCACTTCATCCCGTTTCAGGCGAACATCCACGACCACGCGCAACGGCCGGCGTTCCGCAGATTCGGTGCGCTCTGGACGCCGTCCGTGGTGATCCTCGATTCCGATGGTGTCGAACGTTTCCGCATCGAAGGATTTCTGCCGAAACGGGAGTTCCACGCGCATCTCGAGATGGCGCTGGCGCGCCTCATCGCCGCGCGCAAACGGTGGGCCGACGCCGAGCCGCGTTACGCCCGCATCGCCCAAGAATTTGCCGATACGACCGTGGTGCCGGAAGCGCTGTACTGGCGCGCCGTGAGCGCGTATCAGGGTCGCCGCGATCACGACGCGCTGGAAGCGATGGCGACGGAGATCACCGCGACATTTCCGGGCAACGTCTGGGCCATCAAAGCGGCAGTGTGGTTGCGCGCGTAGTTCTAGTGGAGCGGCGGGCTTCAGCCCGTCGAGCTGTCGATTGTTCGGCGGGCTGAAGCCCGCCGCTCCACTTTTGAGACGTCATGAAGTGTCTCTATCCATCCTTCCTTCTTCGACCGAAATTGCGGTGCGAGACGCGGGGCCGCTACCGCACACAATCGAATAAGGAGAGCTTCATGAAACGCTTCGTTCCATTGCTCGCGATCGTCGCGATCGCACTCAGCTTCGCTCCCCCCGCCGCCGCCGATCACTGCGCGCGGTGCCTCATCGTTCAGCCGAATGGCGTCTGCGCCTACGACCGGCCGAACGGCTTCGAGTTCTGCAACATGATCGGTGACGTCTGTCAGACCAGCGGCGCCCGTTGTACGCACACTTCGTTGTCCGCCTCGCTCGCATCGGAATACGTCGTCGCGTCAGTCGAACGTCTCGACGAGCCGCAGCAGGCGCCGAAGAACGACACGCTCGTCGCGTCCGCCGCGACGGCTCCCGCAACGCGCTGATCCGCTCAGGCAGCGCTCCCGCGTCTCGATTTTTTTCGAGGGAGATCGAACATGCCTGTACTGCTGATGATCCTGGCGCTCGTCGCCGCTGACGTGAAAGCGCCGGCCCCGCGCAGCGCAATCGAGGCGACGATTCGCGGCGCGAAAACCTCGCTCGCCGTCGAGTTGCTCGCGCGTCACGATGGCGAGGAGTGGCAAACCGTCGCGAACAAGTCCGTTGCGCCGAATGCGCAGCTTGTGCGCTTCGAACAACTCGCGGCCGGCATTTACCAGTTGCGCGTGCGCGGCGCACAACCGGGCGAGCAGCTCGCGACCAAAGTCGTCCTCGGCAGCAACGAAACGCAGCGCCCCGAGCTGACGATTGCGCCGTTCGAATTGACCGGCTCCGCCACCCTCGCCGGCACGACCGTCGGCGCAGGTGCGGTCGTGCTGCAGCACCGCGAGCTCGACTTCAAAGTGCCGGTGCAGATCGCGGCCGACGGCACATTCCGCACGCCGCTCTGGCAACGCGGCGAATACACGTACGCGGTGAGGGCGGCGGCGCTCGCGACCACCTTCACCGGTGCCGCGCAACTGCGCGGCGCGTCGCCGGTCGTGCTGGCGATTGACGTTCCGGACGGGCGGCTCTCCGGCGTCGTGACCGACGCCAGCAGCGGCGGCCCCGCCGGCGGCGTCATCGTCGCGCTGCAGTCGAACATCGACGACGTCGAACAACACGTCCGCGCAACGACCGACGCCGCGGGACGATTCGAATTCACCGGCCTCAAAGAAGCGCGACACACCGTGCGCTTCATCTCGCCGCAGCATCTCGAGCCGGAGCCGGTGGTCTTCGAATTCGCGCAAACGCGGCATCACGAACTGAACGCGTCGCTCACCCGCGGGCGCAGCGTGCCGGTCGTGGTCGTCGACGCCGAAAACACACCGGTCGAGGGGGCACATGTCTTCGCCGTCTCCTCGAGCAAACTGTGCGGCCGCGCCACCACCACCGCGGACGGAAAAGCATCCATCTCAGTCCCGGCCGGCGATCCAGCCACGTTGTTCGTCATCCCGAAGCGCGGCCTCTTCGCCATGCATCGCATCGCACGCAAACACGACGGCGCGCGCGAGCGGATCTACCTGCCGCGCGATGCCTCATCGCTCTCGATCCGCGCGCGCACGATCGACGGAGCGGCAATGGACACAATCTGGCTGCTGATGCGCTTCAACGGCGAGCTCGTGCCGCTCGAAGTCGTCGACGCGCTCAGCGCCGTGCAGGGGCTCGAGCTCTCGACCGGCGAAACGAGCGAAGCGCTGCTGCAGAACATCCCCAGCGGCAGCTACGAATTCTGGCCCTATCGCACCGAAGAAGAGGCCGAGTCGATCGTCGCCGCCGGCCACGCGTTCGAGCCGCCAATCCAGGTAAACGTCCGCAAAGGCGAAAACCGAATCGCCGTCAAATTCGCCAAGAAATAATTTGGAGTGCGGCGACGCCAGTCGCCGCTTTGACTTTGAAGTGGGCGTTGGGCGTTGGGCGTTAGGCGTTAGGCTCTCGGTGTGTGTGTGCATCAGCCACTCACTGAGTGCGGATCAACTGGCGTTTGGCTTTAGGCGTTGGCCTCTCGGGGAGCTACGTGCATCCAGCCACTCACCCCGAGCGCCTAACGCCTAACGCCCAACGCCAATCCATCGCTACCGATTCTCGTCCCGAATCTTGTCCTTCTGCGAATCAGGGGTCTGGTAGTTCGGGCGCTGGGAGCTTGGGGAGTTGTCGCGCGAGGTCTGCGGGCCGCCCGGCTGCAGCGGTTGAATCTCCGGCTGCGGAGATTTGGGGGAGCTCGGCGTCGGCTGGTCGATCGTTGCCATGATGTTCTGCCTCCTCGGCCAGTTATCTCAAGAACTGTTCCCGATCTTGCATGCTCGAAATCGTATGAACCTCGCCGCCCTCCTCCTCGCCGCGGTCGTCGCGCACGCGCAGCCGAACGTCGTCCTCGCACCGGTGGCGTCGGGATTCAGCAATGCCGTCTCCATCACCCACGCCGGCGACCACCGCCTCTTCATCACCGAACAGATCGGCACCGTGCGGATCTTCGAGCCGCCGAGCATCGTGCGGGCGACGCCGTTCCTCGACGTCCGCGATCTGGTCCTGGCCGGCGGCGAGCGCGGCCTCCTCAGCATCGCCTTCCACCCTCGCTACACCGAGAACGGCTTCTTCTTCGTCAACTACACCGATCGCGGCGGGAACACCGTGATTGCGCGGTATACCCGCAGCAGCACCGACCCAAACCGCGCAGACCTGCAGTCGGAGCGCATTATTCTGCGCATCACGCAGCCGTTTGCGAACCATAACGGTGGTCAACTGCAGTTCGGTCCTGACGGATATCTGTACATCGGCATGGGCGACGGCGGCTCGGGCGGCGATCCCGGCAATCGCGCACAAAACCGCACCGACCTGCTGGGCAAAATGCTGCGCATCGACGTCGATCGCGGCGATCCGTACGCGATCCCATCGACGAATCCGTTCGTCGCCACCCCCGGCACACGCCCGGAGATCTGGGCCCTCGGCCTGCGCAATCCGTGGCGCTTTTCGTTCGATCGCGCCAGCGGCGATCTCTGGCTCGCGGACGTCGGCCAGGGCACCTGGGAGGAGATCAACTTCCAGGCCGCGACCAGCAGCGGCGGCGAGAACTACGGATGGCGGCGGATGGAAGGGACGCACTGCTTCAACCCGACCAGCAACTGCAGCGACGGCTCGCTGATCGAACCGGTCATCGAGTACGACCACAGCGAAGGCGGCTGCTCGGTCACCGGCGGCTACGTCTATCGCGGGGTGCGCAACCGCCGGCTGAGCGGCATGTACATCTACGGCGATTTCTGCAGCGGCCAGATCTGGGGCGCGACGCGTGGCCAGGACGGCCGGTTCGTCTCGCGCGAGCTGCTGAACGCGCCGTTCCTCATCAGTACGTTCGGCGAAGACGCGGCCGGCGAGCTGTACGTCGCCGACTACCGCAACGGCAATCTCTTCCGGCTCGTCGACACGGCGCCGAAAGAGCCGCGCCGGCGGGCGGTGCGCCACTAAGCGGAACGCTCTTACTTCACCAGCGGATGAGGAACGACGGGGGGCCTCCGGCGGCCGGGCCGCGGGCCCGGACCCGCTGGTTGGCCTAGCCTCCCCGACACAGCCTCGTATCTCGCGACAGAGTGTCGCTGAGGCTAGGCCAACGAACGGGGGTCCGGGGCCGGTGGCCCCGGCCGCCGGAGGCCCCCGGTCGCTCCCTGATCTGTCGGTGAAGTAAGAGCATTCTGCTTAGTCGATAATCCGCGGCGTGATCCGCATCCTTTTGCTCCTGCTGCTCGCCGCGCCGGCGCTCGCAAAGACACTGCACTGGAAAGCGATCGACGTCGACGCGCGGCTCGACCGCGACGGCAACCTGCACGTCGTCGAGCGCCAGCAGATCGTGTTCGACGGCGACTGGAACGGCGGCGAACGGGACTTCAACACGAGCGGCAGGCAGAGCGTCGACGTCGAGCGGATCGTTCGGATCGACGGCACCACCGAAGTGCCGCTCACGCGCGGCGAGCTCGATGCCGTCGATCGCTGGGACTTTGCGGAATCGGACGTCATTCGCTGGCGCAGCCGCCTCGCCACCGACCCGCCGTTCGCGAATCGCGAGCTGACGTACGTCCTCCAGTACGTCTATCGCGACATCCTGATTGGCGGAGAGGGAGAGGGAAAGACCTTCCGCCTCGATCACGACTTCGGGATGCCTGAGAGCGAGGGGAGGATCGAGCGCTTCACGCTTCGGCTGTCGTTCGACCCGATCTGGGGAGCGGCGCCGGTCAGCATTGCCGAGACGAACCTCGCGGCCGGCAGCAGCGTGCCGGTGACGCGTGACCTCACCTACCGCGGCGACGGGTGGCCCGCCGGAATCGAGCGTCCGATCGCCATCTGGATTCCGCTGCTCGTGGCGATGCTGTTCCTCGTTGCGATAGCAGCGCTGATCTACAGCTTCCTGCGCGGCGAGCGTGCGACGGGGCGCTTCGATCCGGTCGTGGCGCACTTCGACAAAGACGTGCTGAAACTCGCTCCCGAAGTGGCGGGGGCGGTGTGGGATGCGAGCGTTGGAGCGCCCGAGGTGTCGGCAGTGCTCGCGCGGATGGCGCAGGAAGGGAAGGTCAAAAGCCGCACCGAAGACGGCACGCTGCATCTGCGCCTGATCGTGCCGCGCAAATCGCTGAGCGGATACGAGCGGGAGCTCGTCGCGAAACTCTTCTACGCCGGCAACGACAACACCGACACCGACTCCATCCGCGCGCATTACTCGAGCAGCGGCTTCGATCCCGCGAAGATCATTCGCGACGGTATCGAGATGAAGCTCGATCGCCTTCCCGCGTGGAACGACAAGGTCAAACGAATCAGTGTGCCGATGCACGTCGTGCGGCTCGTTGCCGCGCTGCTGCTGCTCGTCGGCGGCGCGACGTACGGCGAAGGCGACGTGCTCGCGGCAATCGGCGGCTTCATGTGGACGGGCGTGTTTTCGCTGATCGCCTGCTTCACGGCCTTGCATTATTCACGGTCGATTGCGAACGTCACGACGGCGCTGATCGCGCCGCTGATCCTCCTCTTCGCGGCCGCGGCGCCACTCCTCTTTGCGTGCGTCGTCGCAACCACGATCGGCCTCCACGCGCCGATCCTCTTCGCCCTCTTCTTCTGGACCCTCGCACTCGCCAAGCTGGTGCTCGACCTCCTCAGGATCACCGACGCGCCGGCGAAGATCGCGTACCGCAAACGGATCGCCGGCGCGCGGCAGTACTTCATCGAACAGCTCGAGCTGCCGAAGCCCGATCTGCGCGACGAGTGGTTCCCGTACGTGCTCGCGTTCGGCCTCGGCCCGCAGGTCGATCGCTGGTTTCAGTCGTTTGCAGGTGCGAGCGCGTCCTCTTCCTCGTTCGCCTCCTCTTCCTTCAGCTCATCCTCTTCTTCATCTTCGTCGGCGTCGTCGTGGACCGGCGGTGGCGGCGCGTTCGGCGGCGCTGGCGCGAGCGGCACCTGGGCCGTCGCCGCGGGCGCAATGGCGGCCGGCGTGTCGGCACCCTCTTCCTCAGGCTCCTCCAGCGGCGGTGGCGGGAGCAGTTCCAGCTCGGGCGGTGGCGGTGGTGGCGGCTGGTGAGTCGGCGTTTCGACTCACTGCTGAGCGACCTCGCCGACGTCGAGCTCGGCGACCGCGCGTGCAACCAGTTCTCGCGCGTTTCCGGTGAGCTGGCCGAGAACGCGGTCCGCCGCCGCAACCTGCGGCTCTACCTCGAGCAGATGGCGGAGATCGGGCCGCGCATGCTGCTGATCGGCGAGGCGGTGAGCTATCGCGGCGGCCGCCTGACCGGGATCGCGTTCGTCAGCGAGACCGTGATGCTCGCCGGAGTCGACACGCGCAGCGGCCGGATCCTCGGTGCGGAGCACGGCTATCTCAAGGCGACTTCGGGACCGAAACTCTCGACCGAGGCGAGCGCGACGATGGTGTGGGGGACGATTCGCGACATTGCGCCGCTGCCGCTGCTCTGGAACGCGTTCCCCTTCCATCCATTCACACCCGGCAACCCGCTCTCCAACCGCGCACCGAGCGCGGCCGAGCTGCTGATCGGCGAGCGCTTCATCGCCCGGCTCATGCGGCTGTTCGCGTTCGAGCGGGTCGTAGCCATCGGCAACTCCGCCTCGCTCTCGCTGCGTCAGATGAACGTCGAGCACACGCTCGTGCGCCACCCGTCGATGGGCGGAAAGAACCTGTTCGTCGAAGGAATGGCGCGCCTATCGCAATCTTCCAAGGCATGAAGAAGAGCCAGATCCAGCAGATCAAAGAAGGCCGCGCCATGCGCGAGAAAGTGTGGTCGGGACGCCTGCAGCCGTACGGCCCGCACGTGACGCTGAAGACCGAAAACGCGGTGAAACTGACCACCGTGCCGAGCTCGGCGAAAGAAAAGTACAACGGCGGAAATGAATAGTTTGGAGTGCGGCGACGCAGTCGCCGCTATTACTCCGAGCGCCACACGCGTGCAGTTAAGAGTCAAAGCGGCGACTGGCGTCGCCGCACTCCAAACTAGCCGCCGATAGCTGCAACAGCCGTCATCCTGAGCCGCGAAGACGGCGAAGGACCCCCTTCCGGGGCACGAGGATCGCGCTGGATGTAGGGGATCCTTTGGCGTCTGCGCGCCTCAGGATGACAGAACATCCGCACTCCAAATTAGCCGCCGATGTGGCTCATCTCTACTTTGCGCAGCGCCGGCGTTGCCTCGGAGCGCACCTCGGAGTAGCGGTCGTCGCGTGCACGCCAGACGTTGCTGATTGCGCGTGCGAGCTCCTCATCGCTGGCGCCGTTGCGCAGCAGCGCGCGCAGGTCGTGGCCGTGCGAGGCGAAGAGGCAGAGATACAACTTGCCGTCGGCGGCGAGGCGCGCGCGGGTGCAGGAGCCGCAGAACGGCTGCGTCACGGAGGTGATGATGCCGATCTCGCCGCTGCCGTCGGCGTAGAGCCAGCGCTCCGCGACTTCGCCGAAGTAATTCGCGTCGGCCGCGACGAGCGGCGTGTCGCGCTGCAGCGTCTCGATGATCTCGCGGCCCGAGACCACGTCGTCAAGGCGCCAGCCGTTCGAGTTGCCGACGTCCATGTATTCAATGAAGCGGAGGATGTGCGGCGTGCCGCGGAAGTAGCGCGCGAGCGCGGCGATTCCGGAGTCGTTCAAACCCCGCTTCACCACCACGTCGATCTTCACCGGACCGAGCCCCGCGTCGTGCGCAACATCGATCGCTTGGAGCACGCGCGCGACCGGAAAGCTGACGTCGTTCATCGCGCGGAACACCGCGTCGTCGAGCGAGTCGAGACTGATCGTGATGCGATGCAGTCCCGCGTTTTTCAGCGCGCGCGCTTTCGATGGCGTGAGCAGCGAGCCGTTCGTCGTCAGCGCGATGTCGTGCAGTCCGTCAATCGACGCGAGCTTCTCGACCAGGCGCTCCAGATCGCGGCGCAGCAGCGGTTCGCCGCCGGTCAGCCGCACCTTCCGTGTGCCGTGCTGCACGAAGAGACGCGTCACGCGCGCGATCTCCTCGAACGACAGCAATTCCGCGCGCTCGAGGAACGCGAAGTCGCGGCCGAACACCTCTTTCGGCATGCAGTACGTGCAGCGGAAATTACAGCGATCCGTGACGGAGATGCGGAGGTCGTGCAGCGGCCGGCCGAGCGTGTCGCGGACGGTCATCGGTTCGCCAAACTACGAGGGAGGGAACAAAAACTCCAGCACGAGCCGGACGCGCTTCGCCCACGCCCGCTCGCTGTGATCGGCGCGCCGGTCCTCGTAGTAGTGGAACGTTTCGTCGCTCCAGCCCTTGGCGCGGATGCGATCGCGCAGATCGCGCGCGTCGCGCAGCGCCTCCGCCCCCTCGCGCCCGCCGATGTCGACCCACAGACGCGGAGGCTCGCCGTTGAACTCGTCGACCGTCTGCAGAATGGCGCGATCGGCCCACCACACCGAGGGAGAGATCGCCGCCGCGCGACCGAAAACGTCGCGCCGCGTGAACACCGCGTGCAGCGAGAACAACCCGCCGAGGGACGAGCCTGCAACGGCCGTATTCGCCGCATCGGCGAGCGTGCGATAGCGCTCGTCGATCATCGGCTTCATCTCCTCGATCAGCATCCGCGCGTAATCGCTCGCGCGGCCGCCGCCGTTGTGCTTGCGGTCCTTCGCGGGCGTGTACTCGTCCATGCGACCGATGCCGGCGTGGTCGATGCCGACGATCACGGCCGGGCTGGCAGTACGCTCGCCGATCGCGGCGTCGGCCGCCTCGTGCAGGCGCCAGTGCTGGCCCGGCACGTACGCGCGATCGGCGTCGAACAGGTTCTGCCCATCCTGAATGTAGAGAACCGGATAACGCCGCTCGGGACGATCGTCGTAGTTCGGCGGCAGATAGATCGTGAGCTCGCGTTGATTGCCGAGGATCTGCGATTCGAAGCCGTGGATGCGGTCGATGCGGCCCGGCCTCAGGGCCTGGCGGCGGTTCTCGAGCCGCAGGACGCGACGGAACGTCGCGCGCAGCGTGTCGCTCATCTCACGCACTAGCTGATCTCTCGGTAGGCGCTGCGGAAGTAGACGAGCGGCGCTTCGCCGGTGGTCTGCGCGTCGACGACTTCTCCGACGAAGATCGTGTGATCGCCGCCTTCGAGCTTCGAATGCACGCGGCATTCGAGGGCGCAGATCGCGCCATCGATCAGCGGGCTGCCAAGCTCGCCGCGACGCACGCTCACGCCGTCGAATTTGTCGTCGCGCTTCGAAGCGAAACGTCCCGAGACCGCCTGCTGCGACGCGCCGAGGATACTCACGCCGAACGCGTCGGCGGAGGAGAGCGCCTCGTGCGTCTTCACGCTCTTCTCGATGCAGACGAGCACGAGAGGCGGGTGGAGCGAGAGCGATGCGAACGAGGCGACGGTCATGCCGTACGGCCGCCCCTCGTGCTCGGTCGTCACGATGGTGACCCCGCTGGCGAAATGCGACAGGGCCAGCTTGAACGTAGCTTCATCGAGCGGCATAGCGGCGGAGTGTACTTCAAACTTTTGGGACGAGGCGGCGTATGAAGGACCATGCGCCGACTGACAACGCTCGCTCTCGCACTCTGCCTCGCCACCACCGCATTCGCTGACGACGACATTCTCCGCCGCGGCTTCAACGTGTCGGAAGGCGGCACGCTGCGGCTGCACGCCGACCTCGGCGCAATCAAGGTCGTTTCCGGCGGCACCGGCGTCGCGATCGAAGTCGTCCGCAAGCCGCGCGGCGAGCGTGGTGAAGAACGGATGCGCGCGCACCGCATCGAGTTCCGCCAGAGCGGCAACGACGTGATCATCGACGACGAGCTGGAGGGCCGGAACAACTGGTTCTCGTGGAGCGGCGAGCGCTACGACGTGCAGTGGAACATCCGCGTCCCGGCGCGCTACAACGTCGATCTCCGCACCTCCGGCAGCTCGATCGATCTCGCCGACATCGGAGGCACCGTCGACGCGCGCACGTCCGGCGGCGGCATCAGGACCGGACGCATCGCCAATACCGCAACATTGAATACATCCGGCGGCTCGATCAAAGTCGACGGCGCGAACGGAACAGTCATCGCCCACACCTCGGGCGGCTCGATCGACATCGGCAACACGACCGGCGCGGTCGAAGCGCGCACTTCCGGCGGCTCGATCCGCCTCGGCCGTTCCGGTGGCGAGGTCGTGGCCCGCACCTCGGGCGGCGGCATCCGCATCGAAGAAGCGATGGGCACCGTCGACGCCACCACCTCGGGCGGCTCGATTCAGGCCAGCATCGCGCGCCAGCCGGCGAGCGACTCCTCGTTTTCGACGTCCGGCGGCAGCATCACCGTGACGCTCGCACGCGGCATCGGCGCCGAGCTCGACGCGCGCGCCAGCGGCGGCGGCGTTTCGTCCGACGTGCCGATCACCGTTCAGGGAACGCAGCGCAGCGGCGTTCTGCAAGGCCGCATCAACAGCGGTGGCCCGAAGCTGACCGTGCGCACCTCGGGCGGCAGCATCAAGATCAAGAACAGCTAATCGCGTCATGCTGAGCGCAAGCGAAGGATCTCAAAATGCGACGGCGGTCGCGGCTGAGATCCTTCGCTGAAGCTCAGGATGACGGAGTTGCACTACGTCGCGAGAATCGCCTTCGCCGCGGCGCGGGCGCTCGCGAGCGACGCATCCGACAACAAGCCCTCATCGCCGACCCAGTCGCCGGCGATGTAGAGGCCGCGCACGCTGGTCTGCGGTGAGGGGCGGCGCTCGTGCGGAGTGACGAGCGAGTTCGTCACCGTCATCGCCGGCAGGAAGCGGCGATGCACTAGCACCTCCCTCCAGCCGGGCTGCATGCGGTCGAGCAACGCCTCGAGCTCCTGCTCATCCTCGATTGCGGCCGACGTGCGTCGTGGCCGC
This sequence comes from Thermoanaerobaculia bacterium, assembly GCA_036388835.1. Taxonomy (GTDB): domain Bacteria; phylum Acidobacteriota; class Thermoanaerobaculia; order Gp7-AA8; family Gp7-AA8; genus QHVT01. Next base: position 12,683 of record DASVRB010000523.1, read on the forward strand.
GAGCCTTCGAGCTGCTCGTCGGTCGCGCGCCGGTCGCGGTTGTATTTGATGAGGTGAATGAGCGCGCCGCCTTTCGGCGCGAGCTGCGCGAACGCGGAATGGACGGCGAAATACACCGGCCGGTCGATGCCGAGCGCGAACGTGTTGCGCGGCTGCGGCAGCGATTTGAGCGCGACGTCGAGACAGGCCGCGGTGACCGGCCGCGCCTCGGCCCACGCGGCACCGGCATCACCCGTGAGCTCCGCCGCCGTCGAAGGATCGACCGCCAGCAGCACGGTGTCGGTCGCGAGCCGCGCGCCTTCGACATGTTCCGGCCGAGCCTCGGGCATTGCGAGCGTTTGCGTATCCATGCGATCCGAATCGAGCTCGAGGCCTCCGAGCTCCACGGCCCGCACCGCACCGTCGTGCTCCACGCCGACGATGCGCGAGCTCGACACGAAATTCACGCCCGAGGAGATCGCGGCGCTGTGCATCGAATCGACGATCTTCTGCCAGCCTTCATCGACGTACAGCACGCCGCGCATCGCCATCTTCATCTGCGCGAACGCGAGCTGCGCCGAGGCGACATTCGAGTGATCGGAGACCGTGTTGAGCCGCACCAGCGCTTCGAGTACGCGACGCGCACGCTCGTCGCTGATCCGGTTCTCGATCCACTCCTGCACCGTCGCCGAGCCGACGCGCGTGCCGCCGTGACGGCGGATGTGGAGGAGCGCCGAGACGAGTTGCCGCTTGCCGCGCAACGAAATCAGCGACGTGGCGATGCACGACCACCAGTGGAGCGGCAGGCGCAGTTCTTCGTCACCGAAGAGGGCGATGCCGCGCGGTTTCGCGACGCCGCCGCGGACCGGGATTCCGAGCTCGCGCAGCACTTTCGCGCCGAGACCTTCGCGATAGAAAGCGTGTGCGCCGAGGTTGAAGCGATAGCCGTGACGGAGCGTGGTGATGGCGCGTCCGCCGAGAAGGCGACGCTTCTCGAACAGAGTGACGGTGCGGCCGCCGCGCGCCAGGTAAATCGATGCGGCCAGGCCGGCCAGACCTCCGCCGACGACGATCACATTTCTTTTCACGATTTGAGACTCGCGATGCTATCGCATCTCTGACGTCGAGGCCGGCGCGAGTGTGGGAGAATCGCGCGCCATCGACAGTTGTTATCGGCCGTGTTCGGTAAAAGAATGCGCAAACTACTTCGCACCGCGGCGGTTATCGCCGCACTGACCTGCACGACGCTGCCAGCGGCAGCGGCGACTCCGAGCGAGTTCTACGCAGGCCTGCTCCGCCGAGGCGTGGCCGCGTTCGACGCCGGCCGTTACGACGAGGCCTCCCGTCACCTGCGCCTCGCAGCATTCGGATCGCTGGAGAACATCGAGCAGTACCAGACCGCGCATGCCTACCTGGCCGTGGCGCACGAGCGGATGACCCAGCCCGATCGCGCCCGCGAGTCCGCCCGCCGCGTCGCACACGCCGAGCGCATCCAGCGCCGTTTCGCCGCGCTGGCATTGCCGCAGGCGGTGCGGAGCGCGTTCGAGAAGATCGCGGCGGCCGCGCTCACGCCGACCGAGCTCGCGGCGTTGCGCGGCAGCGGCCCGATGCCTCCCGCGCCGCAGCCGGCAAGCACCACGCGCACCGTTCCGCAGCCGGCCGCGACGCAGCCGCAGACCGCGACCACGCAACCACAGACACAGCCCGCGCAAACACAACCGGCGCAAACACAACCGGCGCAAACACAACCCGCACAAATACAACCCGCGCAGACCCAGCCCGCGCAAACGCAGCCCGCGCAGACACAACCCGCCACGACCGAGCCGCAGCCAACCACGACGCGCGTGGTGACCAATCCGCCCGTGACCGTCGATCGAGTGGAAGTGCAAGTCCAGCGTCCCGCCACGAGCACACCGCAGCAGCCCGCGGTCACGCAGCCGCGGACGCAGACACCGACACCCTCGCAAACGACCCAACAACAGCCGCGGACGCAGACTCCGGCGCCGCAATCACAGACACCGCGCACCGCGCCGGCGAGCACGACCCCCGCTCCTGTTCCCGCTGCCGTCAGCTACACCGCCGCGGAGCGCGCGACGCGTTTCGCTGCGGCCGAGCGTGCACTCATCGGGGCCAATCTGCCGGAAGCGCGGCGCATCTATCGCGAGCTGCTGGCGAGTCAGAATCTCGATCGTCCGTCGATCATCCGTGTGGCGGAAGGCTTCTACCGGGCGCGCGACTTTGCCGCGACGCTCGCGGCGTTCCAGCGCGCCGGCGCACTGCAGCGCGGCGAAGAGGCGTATCGCTACTACATCGCCGTCGCGCTTTACGAGACGGGGGAGCTCGAGCGCGCGAGGCGTGAGCTCGCATCGGCGCTGCCGTACATCGAGATCACACCCGACGTCGCGCACTACCGCGCGAAGATCCAGAACACCCTCCAGTAAAACGCTTTCGTCACTCGCGTGATTTTGGTTAGAATCGCGCCGGTTCTTACGCCGTCTCTCGAAAAAGGTGCGCCAATGAAAAACTTCGTCGTCGGGTTCGCTCTGCTTACATTTGCGGTCGTCGGATTCGCCGCCGATCGGACCACCACTCCCGAGATCACGCCGCCGGACAATGGCACTCAGTGGCTCCGGCTCAGCAGCACCGAGAAGCTCTTCTGGGCCATCGGATACTCGCAGGGTTACCGCGAGGCTCTCGACAAGATCGACGTCACCGCCGGCCCCACCTCGCCGTGCGCGAGCCTGGCGGTTCGCACGGAGCGCCAGTCGTCGACCGCCGGAAAACTCAGCGGCTTCGAGCTCGTCTCCGGCCTCGAGCGCTTTTACTCCGATCCGGCCAACACGGTCATCCCGGTCGGTAGCGCCATCCGTATTTATCTCCTTCAGGCCAGCGGAAAAGATCAGACCACCATCCAGGAGCTGATCGACACCGCCCGCGTGCTCGGCCTGCAGGCCGCCGCGCGCCCCCGCCAGCAGTAATCTCCGTCACGCACCCCCAAACGAATCGCGCTACACTCTCCCGGTCTCAACAACCAAGGCCGGGAGGGTAGTGTGCGCATCAATCACGCGCTGTTCGTTCTCCTCTTCACCGTTCCACTGACCGCACAGGAAGCCCCTCTCCCTGTCGTCACGCCCCGCACCGCGGACCCGGATGTGATGCTGATCGCCACCGCGGTCGAGCCGATCCGAACGTTCCACGGACCCTCTCTCGCCGAGGCAGCGCGCAACAACGATTTCGCGACGTTCGACGCGCTCTATCGCGAGGCGAAACAGCGCGGAGAAGCGGTCGCGCAGTTCGAGACGCTGCATCAGCTCTGGACGTACAACGTCACCGATCCGATCGGCGCGTTTTACGGACAGGAGATGTACGAGCGGCT
>DASVRB010000524.1:0-14183 GCA_036388835.1 Thermoanaerobaculia bacterium
GCTCTTCCCCGCGGCGCTAGAAACGCGCATCAAGGACGCCCTCAAAGTGCGACTCGGCCGCGACGGAACGCCCGAAGAACTCGCAGCGTACCGGCAAGGGCTGTGGGCAATCGCATGCTTGCTGGCGCGGACGGTCGAGCGGCCCGATACGAACCCCGAACCCCCACCTCCATGCCACGCATCGCCATCTACGCGCGGAAGTCCACCGAGTCGGACGATCGCCAAGTCCAAAGCCTCGACGCGCAGCTCCACTGGGCGCTCACCCGCTGCGCCGACCTCGGATTCCGCGACCCGCTGATCTTTCAAGAAGCGCAGTCCGCGAAGACACCGGGACGCTCCGAGTTCAACCGGCTCATGGACCTCGTGGACGCGGGCGAAGTCGATACGATCGTCACGTGGAAGGCCGATCGGCTGGCGCGCAATGCGCGCGATGCAGGGACCGTGCAATGGGCGCTTGAGTCGGGACGCCTCAAGCAAATCATCACGAGCGATCGCCCCTACACGCGGGACGCAGACGTAGAGCTGTTCCTCGGCCTGGAATTGAGCCTGTCCGCGAAGTACAGCAAAGACCTTTCAAAGAACGTCCGTCGCGGCATCTCCGAGAAGCTGCGGCGCGGCGAGTGGAGTTGGAAGGCACCGCTCGGCTACCGGAACCTGCGCGAGAACGCTGACCATTCGACCATCGCGGTCGACGAAGCGATGGCTCCGTATGTGCGCCGGATGTTTGCGCTCGCCGCATCCGGCGATTACAGCATCGGCCGTCTCACGGACGTTGTTCGCAACGAGTGGAACCTACAGATTCCGGTCGGCCGCGCGAAGACGGCGACGAAGAAGCTCTCCCGCGCGGGCGTTCACGTCATCCTGACCAATCCGTTCTACTACGGCTCGATGCTGGTCAAGGGGGAGGTCTTTCAGGGCTCGCACGAACCGCTTGTCTCGAAAGAACAGTTCGATCTCGTGCAGACGGCGCTCGCCGGTCGGAGACTCGTCGGCGATCAGCCGAAGCGCCGCCGCTTCAAGCTGTCCTCCCTGATGAAGTGTGGGTACTGCGGCCGGCTAATGTCAGGGTTCGTCAAAACGAAGCCGTCGGGAAAGCAGTACGTCTACTACGTGTGCAGCAAGCACTTGCAGGGGGAGTGTCCGCAGCCGCTCGTCGCTGAGGCGAAGCTGTATCCGAAACTGTATCGGATACTGTCTCGCATTGTTTTGAGCCCCACAGAGTATGAAATCGCGAGCGATTTGGTCCGGCAGGTTCAGTTGAAAGAATTGACGGACGTTGAGCGGCTGACGGCGAGCGACGCCGCAATGTCTTCGGACGCAGACACGCGTGTTTCGCGGCTTCTGGACCTTCTTCTTGCGGGACAGATCAGCGAATCCGAGTTCGCGCGGAAACGGCGCGAGCTGCAATCGGCGCGCGTCGAACTCAGTCTTGCGGCTGCCACCGCGCAGCTCGCACATAAGGAGAAATTTGAACTCATCGAAAAGTTCTTGGGATCGCTTGTAGATGCGGCGGAGCAGTTCAACACCGGTTCGGAAGAGCAGCGCCGTGATCTATTCCGCCTGCTGGGACTTGAACTCGAAGCTAAGGGGGAGAAAGTCGCCGTCCGATGCGGAAAACCCGCCACGCTGCTTATGAAGCGCGGCGAGCGTCCGGAGTGGTGGGCTCTCCTAGACAGAATAGGAACCGAATTGCGCGCGATACAGTCTAAAGAACAGTATCCGATACGGTATCCGATACAGTTCTCTATCCGTATCGGGCCTCCCGCGAGCAGCACCTGGAAACGTCGTCTCAGGAGGCTGGACACCGGAGGTGGCACGAGTCATCCATAGAGCCTTATCTCAGCAAGCGCTTCCTGACGAGACTTGCGATCGTTCGACACGCCGCCGGCCGGAAACGCATCGTCGAGCTTTTGCTGGGCTTTCGCCACCAGCCGTCGCGCGTCGGAAGAGATAAGGTCAGGCGACGCAACTGCAGCCAGTCGGAATGCGGTTAGCGCTTCCTTTGCATCGTTAATCTTGTTGTCCACGATCGCCTTCTGAAACGCAGCATACCGCGCCTTTAGCTCCGGAATTTCGCCGTAGTCAGTTTTTTGATCGGCACGACGAATAGAGAAAACGCAGTAACCGTATTCGAAAGGCTTACCATTCAGGAGCAATTTGTTGTCCGCCGGATCGACCGAAAGTTTCGATGTGTCGATTTGACCTTTCGGTGCATCAATGATGGCGTGGACGCCACTTGTTGTCACCGTAATATCGGTATCGATACCGACTTCGATTGCCGTGTCTGCTGTCTGACCTGCGATGAGATCCATTCCGGCGGTTATTAGCGGCAGAAATGGCTTTACTGCTCCTACGAAACTCACGCCAGCAGCAGTCGAGACCTTGGTGACGTAGTCCAGCACCGGTGACAGAAGATTGCCCGTTTTGACGGAAAACAGCCCCAGCTCCAAGCCGAAAACTCCGCCGCGCCACGGCACTGGCCCCATCATTTGCTTGGATACGGTGATCACCTTGTCAAGTGACTTGTCGTCGAGCTGCGTGAGCCTCTGAGGTTTGGAAACGGCCGCAAGCTGGGCTTGGACATCGCCTTCGCGACTAATTGATACAAAAGAATACACAACGCCATTGAACGTAGTCGCTAGTTTTCTTGCTTTGGTGAGTCGGAGCGACTCGACATACAACTCGACGTAGCACTCGTCCGGCTTTATTGTCGCGCCGGTAAACGTGAGGCCAGGCGCGGGAACGGACTGGACAAGTGTCATGTCCGTCGGCGGCGCTCCCTTGATCCGCTCGTAAAAGCTACGAAACCATCCCATCGCGCTTCTCTCCTTCGTCTTTCCGAGGCTCTTACACTGGTGTTAATCCCAGCGCCGCCAACGCATTGTCAGCCCAGATCCAATCTGTGAATTCAGGATACTCGCCTATACCGGTGCGTTCGAAAGCAAACGCGACAACGCGATCGCAGTCATCGATCAGGGCACTTCCTGAATCCCCATTATTTGTGTCGGGAGGAGTCTGAACACGGAGCTGCACAGTGCGACGCTTACGTAGAATCCCCGCATCATGGCCCGCAACTCGGGTGTGAACCCTCGCTCCTGTGCCTGCACCCTCAAAAGACACCTTCTCCGCTTCGGACGGCGCAGTCGTGTTGCGTACGCCTGCTTTTCCGCACAAGCGGGGAATGGCAAAGCTGTTGTCCAGTGGAAGAAATACAATGTCCTGTAATCCGTCGGCACGTTTGACGTTCGTTGGCATCCCCGCGACCGTTACCGGTGTGCCAACTGGACCTGTTCCGTGAAAACACGCCGAGACACCTAAAGCCCCGTCTGCATCGCGGCAGAACACTCCGACGCTCGATGTCGCAGAGCCGCATGTGACCTCGACGAATGGCGACGGCGAGCAAAGCGGTACCATGCGGGGGCGACGCGTGAGGACGACCTCGGGTTGCGCGATCCACAGATAATCGATCGCTGCCTCGAAGCTGTCGTCGGCGATGGATGCTAATGCATCGGTATCGGAACTGTGGCGCATCACACGTCGAAGGCGCTGTAGCGAGCTTATTAGACCTTGGGGCTCGATATCTATTTCGTCGGTCAGGCGTCTACTCAGCGACACATCGGACAGCGTCGGGTCGAGGACCAGCAGCGTGGGTGGTTCGTGAGGCTGACCAGCGATCGCGAGGAATCGCCTACCGAAGGCAGATGAGTCGGATGCGAAGCCCCACCGCTCTTCAAGGTAATAGAGTACCGCTTCAACGCTCAATGCTGAGATAGCGTCGAGCGTTCTCGACTCATTGCCAATGGTATTCACGGCACGCCTACCGGCTGCCGTTTCGAACATTCGGCTGTAGGCGCTTGGCGGGATGGTGTGCTCCGTGAACCTGCCTTCACGCATGGTGGCGAGTTGACGAACGAGGCGGGACGGCTGGACTTCTAACTCATAACCCGCGGTCGGGCTGATCGTGATCGGGCGTGACTCACGAAGGACTGCTTTGACCAGCGATGACAGATCGAGACCGGGCGTACCGGAGATCATGGCTCCTCCACGAGACGACTACCTGTCGCGACTTCACATGTAGGAGTGACGCTGCGGGGTATTTCCCTACCGTGGCCGTAGGTAAAGAAGAGCACACGTAACAAAGAGGACGGCCGAAACCGGCCGTCCTCAAAACAACTACTCCTTGCGATCCGTGACCGTCGCGAGCAGCCGCTTCGCGCTGGGCGCGTGGCTGCCGCCGGTCTCGTAGACCTCGATCACGTCCGCGCCGTCGCGGATCGTGCAGACGACCTCCACCCCCACGTCCCAACCGCGGGTGTGGGACCGCATGCCAGTAGCGCCGCGGCGCGAGGCGCGACCGCGCGTACCTTCGACTTCGCCGTAGAACCGTGCCATCGCATCAGCTCTCCGGTCAGGCGCGCGCCCGCACGACTTTCGCCGCGGGACGCACGACTTTCTTCCGCACGGGACGCGCGGCGTTCGCTTCCTTCGCCTTGGGTTTCCCCGCGGCTTTGGCAGCGAAGCTCGCGCGCACCTGCTTCTCGATCGCCTTCGCCTCGATGCCGAGCTGCGCGACGACTTTGGCGAAGACGGTGCGCTTGCCCGCGTCGGCATTCGGACCGGCCCAGGTGTGCATCAGCGCGTCGATGATAAACGCGCGCTTCTGCGCGTCGTTCATCTTCGCGATGAGCTTCTTGGCCGTCTCCTCGCACTTGCCTTTCAGGGCCTCGCGCTTGCCGCCGAAGCCGTGCCGCGGGAGCACGTCTTCGAGCTGCCAGCCCTTCTCCTCGATGACGATGGACGCGAGCAGGTCGATCCACTCCGAGAGGCCGAGCTTCGCCTTCGGGATGGCCGCCGCGAACGCGGCGAGCGTCGCTTGCCGTACGGCGCGCTCGATCTTCTGCTGCTGACGCGCTTCACGCTCGGCGTCGGTACTCGCCGGGCGCTCCGCTTTCCGCCGCAGGAACTCGTGACCGGACGCGTCGAGTGCGGCCGAAAGCTGCGCCTTCGGAAAGACGCGGCGCAGGCGGCCGTTCACGAACGCAAAGACTGTCGAGCGCTTCGGCTCCGCCCCGAGGAGCTGGTCGAATGTCCGGCTCTTCGGATCGGCGGCGCACTTCGCCTCCAAGTCCACATAGCCGTCCGCGACCTGCGAGTTGCCAAACGGAAAGACCTCCTTCACCTCGCGCGGCGTGAGCAGGACGGTTGCGCCCTGCTCGCGGAGCCGCTTGAGGTGGTTCTCGACCTTCAGCCGGTAATCCGCGAGATTCGTGCAGACGTTCTTGCCCTGGACGTTGCCGAACAGGTCGCGATCGTTGCCGGAACGAAACGGACACTTGGCGCACGCGCCGAGGGGCGAGAGCGTCGGGTCCGCAGTGTCGAACGGCGCGTTCTCGAGGACGGTCATGAACTCCGCCTCCACGATGCGGCGCGCCTTCGCAATCGGGACGGCCCCTTTCGCGACCTTGGACGAGAAATGCGGTTCGAGCGGGTGCTCCACGATGATGCGCTTGAGCGCCTGCTCTTGCAGCTCGGCGTTCGGGATGAGCCCGATCAGCTCCGCGTGCTCGGCGGTGATGACGCCGGCCGCCAGCTCCTTCTTCACCTTCTCCGGGAGCGTGGTGAGGGTCAGACGTGCGGCGACATGGGACGGCTTCTTCTTCACCTGCTCGGCGATGTCGCGGGTGGAGAGTCCCAGCTCGCGCAGCGCGGCGTACGCCTCCGCCTCCTCAAGCGCAGACAGGTCAACGCGCTGCGCGTTCTCAATGAGCTGCACCTGCCGCACGTCGCGGTCGGTGAACTCGTGAACGATCACGGGCACGGTGGTGAGCTTCGCGATCTTCGCGGCGCGGCATCTCCGGTGGCCGGCGACGATCTCGTAAGGCGTCTTCTCGTCCTCGATGCGGCGGACGAGGAGCGGCTGCAGGATGCCGAGGTCGGTGATGCTCGCCGCGAGCTCGTTCAAGCCTCCTTCGTCGTAGTCCTTGCGCGGGTTGAAGGGCGACTCGCGGAGCTGCGCGAGCGAGACGGACTGACAGCGTGCGGCCTCGGAATGGGCCATGATGGTTCTCCTTCTTCGGTTGTCCGGTTTGTGGGTTGGTTAGAGGTGGTAGGCGTGGTGGCAGGGACTTCGAGCAGAACGCCCCGGTCGTGCCACTGCATCCGGGGGCGTACCGCGTCTGGCTCCGTGCCGTAGCGGTACAGGAAGGGCGTGCGGGATCGACGCGACACCCGCACGTTGCCGCACCACGAGCAGGTCTGCCCCGGCGCGAGCGGTCCGACGACTTCGCGCATGAGCGTGGTGCGGGCGAACGGGTTACGTGCGAGCTGACGCATGGCGGGCGTCCTTTCGCTGCGCGCGGCGGGTGCGGTGCCGAGTGAGCTGACAACGTGGTAAGCGGCGGTAGTCGCGGTGATGGAATCGCAAGGGTTCTCTCCTCCTCTCAAATGGTTTCAGGTGCGCGCATAGCGCCCTCGCGCGACCGGCGCACGGAAGTCCGGGAGGAGGTCCGCACGGTGCGGGTCCAACATCAGCGGTGGTCATCAAAGGCGGTGACTCAGGTGCTGGTGGACCCGCGACGGTGCCTGTCTCAGAGGATCGTGGTCGGCCGCGCGAGAGCGCTACGCGGCGAGGAGGAGAGGCGGGATGGGAAGGGCCGCTCGATCTGCGAGAACAGCCTCATTCAACCGCGGATGGTGGGCGTACGACGATGCCGCAACGCACGCGCGTGGGGATCTGCCACACCGTCGAGGTCACAACATCCTGAGCGTTCGCCGGCTGAGATCGTGCGGATTCCCCACCGGACGATTACGCCGATGTATCGGTCGCCTGCCTCCGCGTCCGATCCGTACGAAGGCTCAGCCTGACGGGCTGCTTCGGGGCCAGTCCACAAGTGCTCTCGCGCTGACACCTACCGAGGTAGAATGACACGTGCCTCGAAACGTTGCTTCGCACGTTGCCCGGAAACCTGAGTTGAGGCCTGCCCTGTGACGAAACCCAAGTGGACAAACTCCTCCGTTTTGCAGCTTGCGAATGGTGGCGACCCGATCGAGGCGATAACGCGACGAGCGCGGGAGGTCGTCACGAAGGCGATGGACGAAGGATGGTCCGGCCCGCCATTTGAGGCCCTCGAACTGGCGGATATCCTTGGCATCCCCGTCGTGCCGCGCGACGACGTGAGAGATGCTCGCACCGTTCCGTCCGGTGACAAGCCGCTGATCCAGTTCAATCCAAACCGTCCCCGTGGGCGCATGCGGTATTCGATCGCGCATGAGATTGCGCACACGCTGTTTGCGGACTGCACTGAACGCATAAGACACCGAGCTTCTTATCACGAACTCGAAGGAGACGAATGGCAGCTCGAGGCGCTTTGCAACATAGCCGCCGCCGAGTTCGTAATGCCGCTCGGATCGCTGGGCTCAGTGCCCACCGAACCGGCGGACCTGACGATCGATGCAGTCCTGGCTCTTCGGAAAGACTTCGACGTCTCAGTGGAATCGCTGCTCATCCGCCTCGTACGGCTGACACAGGCGCCTGTCGCGATGTTTTGCGCCTCGCGCTTGGAAAGAGAGCCGAACGTCGGCCGTTATCGATTGGATTACGTAATCGGGTCGCAGACTTTCGCAGCCACGACAACGCGAGGTGCGCTTCTTCCAGCTTCAACTCTTCTCGCCGAGTGCACCGCGATCGGTTACACCACGAAAGGTGAGGAAATGTGGACGTCACCTGCCGGCGTACTGCATCTTGAAGCAGTTGGAATACCGCCATATCCCGGAGGGGCGTACCCCCGGGTCGTTGGCATTCTCAGTTTTCGCGACGAAGCGCAGCGGAAGCCGCCGCTCGTGACCTACCTGAAAGGTGACGCGACGGAGCCTCGCGGTACGGGCACGAGGTTCATAGTGCATGTGGTAAACGACGCGACACCGAACTGGGGCGGGCGCGGGTTCGTAAATGGTATTCTGCGAAAGTGGCCAGAAGCGCAGGGCGCGTATAGAGCATGGGCGGGAAAGGCGGGCAATCTGCGGCTGGGAGAGACGCATTTCACTGAGGTGAGGGACGGTGTATTGATCGCCTCGATGGTCGCGCAGAGCGGCTTTGGTGCGTCTACACGACCCCGTATTCGTTACGCCGCGCTAGAACGATGCCTGCAGGCGGTCTCACATCGGGCGGCGGACGCGCACGGTTCGGTTCACATGCCGAGGATTGGCTGTGGCCAAGCGGGGGGCAAGTGGGAGATCATCGAAGGGTTGCTGGTCGAAATCTTCGGTGAAACCGGCGTTACCGTAACCGTGTACGACCTACCGGACCGGAAGCGGAAGCCCGCCTCTCAAGGCTCGCTCCTTCCGGCTGATCGATAATCGCAGAGCGGGCGCCGCAAACCGGGTATGCCGAAACAGATTATCATCCTGTCGGGACCGGTCGCGTGCGGTAAGACAACGCTGGGCGATGCGTTGGAGACCAGGTTTGGTTTTCGGCGACTAAAGACCCGGCAGCTCATAAGGGCGATGCTCGGGACCGAGCCAGAGCGGACAGCGCTCCAAAAAGCTGGCGAGGATTTGGATCGAGAGACCAACGGTCAATGGGTCGCTACGGCGCTCACGCGTCAACTCGTCGAATCCGAGCGGACGCTCGCGCCGGGTATGGAAGCTCCATCCGTGATCGTCGATTCGGCGCGCCTTATTTCACAAGTAGAAGCGATCCGCGACGCCTTCGGCAGGAAGGTGGTGCATGTTCATCTCACCGCTCCAGTGGAGCGACTCGCTGAGCGGTATGCTGCTCGGACGGGCGCGATCCACGAGCTCGCGTCCTATGACCAGGTTCGCGCGGACCCTACCGAGGCGCAGGTTGAAACACTTGCCGGCGTTGCCGACATCGTCATTGATACTGTCCAGAGCGCGCCCGAAGATGTATTCGTTCGCGTCGCCGCTCGACTCGGTCTGTATGGGCGGAGTGTGGAGCGGCTCGTCGACGTACTGGTCGGCGGCCAGTATGGCAGCGAAGGTAAGGGGCATATAGCTGACCATGTAGCCCCCGAATACGACGTGTTGATTCGCGTGGGTGGCCCGAACGCCGGGCATACGGTATTCGAGGTGCCCAAGCCGTACACGTTTCATCTCCTGCCGTCCGGAACGCGGCGAAACTCGCGTGCACGTATCGTACTCGGCCCAGGAGCCGTCGTTGCTCTTCCCCGCCTCCTGCAGGAGATCAACCAATGCGAAGTGGCTCCGGAACGTCTTGCGATCGATCCTCAAGCAATCCTCATCGACGCGAAAGACATAGAGGTCGAGACGACGTTGCGCCATTCGATCGGCAGCACTGGGCAAGGCGTAGGCAACGCGACGTCGCGGAAGGTTCTGCGGACGCTTGCTCATCCACCGGTACGGCTTGCTCGCGAGGCGCCAGAGTTGATGAAGTACATCGTACCGACCCGAGCTGTTTTGGAAGCGGCATACGCGGCGGGACACCGCATATTGTTGGAGGGCACGCAAGGCACAGGGCTCAGCCTACATCACGGCAGCTATCCATGGGTTACATCGCGCGATACAACGGTGAGCGGCACAATCGCTGAGGCAGGCATTGCCCCCACTCGCGTGCGTAAGGTAGTGATGGTCGTGCGCACGTATCCGATCCGGGTGGAGAGTCCGTCCGTCGAAACGGCGGGAGAGGTCGGATCAGGACCCATGAGTCGCGAAATTGAGTGGGCGGAGATCGCGCGCCGCTCGGGTGTATCGCTTGAGGAGTTGCAAGCTAAGGAGAGAACCTCGACGACCGGGAGGAAACGACGCGTTGCGGAGTTTGACTGGGAGCTGCTACGCAAGGCGGCGACGTTGAATGCGCCCACGGACATCGCGCTTACGTTCGCCGACTATTTGAGGATCGAGAATCGCGCCGCTAGGAGATACGAGCAACTGACGGACGATACCCTTCGGTTCATCGAGGAGGTGGAACGCGTTGCAACCGCACCTGTGTCTCTCATCGCCGTACAGTTTGCGTTCCGCAGTATCATTGATCGGCGGGCATGGTGACGGGCATTACGGTCGAAACTCTTGCGGAGCGATACCCACGGCTATACCACATGGCGACGGGTGACTCGTTGGAGTCGATATTCCGACACGGGTTGCTGAGCACCACGGCGTTGCTTGATCTTTTCGAAATTCAGGGGCCGGAGCGAGAAGTAATTGAGGACTGTCGCCGGCCCGCTTCCGTTCCAATCACCCATCCCGCCCATGGATACGCGACAATTCGCGATCAGAAGCCGATCAGCGAGAAAAAACTGGCCAAGTCACTGCGCGACGGCCTGACCCCAGCGGCCTGGTACCGGCGCCTAAACGACAAAGTGTTCTTTTGGTTGACGGAAAAGCGACTTGAGACATTGTTGAACGCGCGTGAATACCGAAACACACGCCGCCTGATTCTCACAGTCGACTCGCGCCCACTGCTTGAGGCGTATCGCGAGAAGGTGGTCCTAAGTCCCATGAACAGCGGCAATACATCACCTTTCGCGCATCCGCGCGGCGCCGACACGTTTCTGCCACTGGACAGCTATCCGTTCGAAGACCGTCGCAAACGGGGATTAGAAATCGTGGTTGAGTTGGGCGTGCTCGGCGGCATTCCCGACGTCAAGCAATACGTCATCAGCGCGGATGAAGTGTCAGAAGAGTCGGTTCGGAGGCGTGTTTACGAGCGACCATAGTTGCATTGCGTGCCGAATTGTTGCAGCGGATAGTCGGAAATTGCAGGACGCCGCAGCCTGCGCCCTATTACTCGACGCGCCGCTTGTTCTCTTGCGGTGCGAACGGTCGCATGTCGAGCATGCGCGGAGGTCTCGCCTTCACCCAAGCTGCTCCGAGGCTGTGTTTCGCTGTTTCCTTCGCGCGAACTCGGCGTCGCGCGCGTAGATGCTCGCGGCGGAGAAGTAGACCTCGCGGCAGTTACTCCGCGGGTACTTCGCCAGCTCCAGCCCTGCTGCGGTCACGGCTTCCTCGATCTTGTGCAGCGTGTCCCGTCCGAGTCCCTTGATCGGGGCGAGATCGTAGGAGTTGTGCTGCAGGAGTTGGCCGACGGTGATGATGCGTGCGGCGCGCAAGCACGTCGTCGCGCGGCTCGGAAGGCCCAGGCTCTCGATCGGCCGTGCGAAGTAGTCATTGCCTGCGAGGCCGACGTAGTCCTCGATTGTCGCGTTGCCGTCCAGTAGGAGGTCGGTGATCCGCGCCTCTTCGCGCTCGAGGAATGTGTAGATGTCCTCGCCGCGTAGGCGCTCCCGCTCGACGAAGAGCCCGGCGAGGCGTGCGGTGAGCGCCTGGTGCCGCTGCTCCGAGAGCATGCGCAGTGCTCGCTGGCGGAGGTACTCGCGCCAGTTTGAGATCACCACATCCGTCTGCTCGAGCTGGCGCAGGATCGACGCCGCAACACGATCGTCATGTCCGAGATCGACGGCGCGCACGCTGCCGTCGCGGTACAGCCACTGCGCCGCGGCACCGGCGAGTGCCACCAGCGCGTCGGCCTCGACGGCCGCGCGGCTGTACGGCTCATCTCGAAAGCGCTCATAGCGTCGCCCGACATGGCGCCACCAGACGTTCCCGGTGTTGTCAGCGGGCCGGATCACGCCGCGGCTGATCCCGAGGTCGAGGAGGTACGCCATGACGCAGTGTCCTGCTTCATGCACGGCGAGCGTCCACGTGCGCGACGTCGGCGGCACGACACGGCTGGCTGCGGGGCGCACGGCGCAGCGTGCGCCGTCGTCTGTGGTTCGTGGCTTTCTGGCAAGCATGTCGTTTTCTCCCTCGTTGTCGTCGTTGACGCGCATAGGCGTCTTTTCTGCGCGCGGGTGTGCCGTGCGCGTTTGTGGGTTTGACTACCGACGTCTCCTCGCCGCGTGCGCGTCGTGCCGCACGATCACGGTCACGGCTCCGATGACACGCAGGTCTGCGTCGTCGGTGATGGGCTGCAGCGCGGCGTCCAAGAGCACGCGTCGGCGCTGCTTCGTCCACCAGCGGCCGAGGAGTACACGTTCGCCGAGTTCCGCGAGCACCAGCTCGCCGGTCGCAGCGCGACCGTCCGGCCTTGGCTCGATGATGAGGAGATCGGCGGGCTCGATGCCGAACGCGCAAAGGCTCGGTCCTTTCACGCGCAGGACGTACTCGTGTGCGTCGATCTGCTCGGCAGGCACGTCTGCCGTTTCCGGCAGGCTCGATACGTCGATCGCGGCACCTTGGGTGAGCACGCCTGCGAGAGGCACGGTCGCCATCGGCACATCATCGGGAGCTCGCACCGTCATGCACTCCGTGGAACCGCAAGGTCGCAGCCGCGCTTGAACGGCTCCGGCGCTCCGTGGACGCGACGGCGGCTCAACGCAAACCTCCACCCGTGAGCGCGCGCTCGTTTCGCAGTGATGGTAGAAGCCGAAGGGCCGGCAGGAGATCGAAGACGTCGGTGACCGTGACTCGCTCGCGCGAGAGCCGCGCGCATGCCGCCGCGACCTCCACCATGCACCGGCGCGTCGGCTCCATGCGGCCGAGGCGGATGCGGAGCAGGTGTTGGCGGCTGTATCCCGACTCGCGTGCGAGGTGCGCGGGCTTGATACCGCGGCTTCTCAGGAACGTCTCGAGCTTTGTGGGCTTCGAGCGTGCGACACGCGGCGGAGGCGGCTCATCATCGCCGATTGAATCGTCGACGATGCGCTCACTCGGTACTGCGAACAATGGCCGGCGCGCAGCGAACGTCGCCGTCGCAATGAACGTCGTGATGAAGTGGAACAAGCCGCGGCGGGTCAGTTGCAGGTCGTCACTCATGTAGCGACTCCTTTGCTGTTGATTTCTCGTGAGCAGCCTCCTCGGCGCGTTCGAGGAGTCCGGCGACGCGTTCGAGGGCAGTTGCGGCACGCGCGATCTCGTCGATGCCGCGCTCTGCGAGCTGCGCGGCGCGATCAGCCTGCTCGCGCATCCAGTCGTTCGCGAGCGGCGAGACCGGCAACCCGACGTCGAGGTACGCGAGCAGGTCTTCGAGGAAGTCGCGGACGGCGCCGGTCGAGACGAGGTCCATCGCCTGATCCCACTCCGGCGGCGTCACACCGCCGCGTCCAGTCGCGTAGAGCTTTTCTCGATCGCGGGGCATCACTCCTCCTCGTCCAGCTCGGGGATGCCGTCTTCGCCCAGGTGCGGGCGCGGCTCATGACGGCCGTGGCAGTCCGTGCAGACCTGCCGGCCGGGGACGTCGCTCACGCGCCCGCAGTACCAGCAGAAGGCGGTGAACCAGTCGTCCTCGCGCGGGATGAAGTAGGGGTAGTGCAGCGCCGTGCGAAAGCCGGGAATGGCGAGCTCGATCTCGTCCGCGTTGACGGCGCTTGCGAGATCGAGGAGGTGCCGCTCGAGGACGTCACTCGCGTTGAGGCGCGCGCGGAACTGTCCCCGCTCGACTTCGGCGAGGTAATGGAGCAGCCGCACCTGATACACCGGAAGGAACACCTCGATCTGCTGGACGCGATTGAGGAGCGGGATGACGGCGAGAGGATCGGTCGAGCCGAGCGCGCCATTGATCATGCGCGGCGTCCAACGGTCGAGCGCGAGCCGCGCGACGTCCTCCCATGGAATGACCACGCGCTCGCCGTATCGTTCCGTCGTGATGCCACCGACGGCGATCGCTCCGTCGATCTCCGCCTGCGTCATTCGCGTGAGCCGGAGCGCATCGGCGAACGAGTAGAGCGGCACACGTTGAATGAACAGCTCGCGGATCAGCGCACGATCGGTGACGCCTCGTTTAGGAGTCTTTTCGCGCCGCGCCGAATCTTGTCCTCGTATTCGCATGATTCGGCTAGCTGTTGACGCTCGCGCTCGCGGCGGCGGTGTTTACAGGTCTCTGGACGAGCCGCAGACTGGAAGGTGCCTCTCTCCGCACCCTTCCCCTCGAACGCATGCCTTCCCGGAAAAGCGTCAGAATCGCCGGCCGTGCGAGACGTCACGGAATGGCCGGTCGACGGCGAGAGCAGGAGGCGGTCAAGTACCTCACGAAGCAGGAGGTCGAACGCTTTTTCCGCGTCATTCCGGAGAGCAATGTCCGCGACGTGCTGCTCTTCGATCTCATCTACCGGCACGGCTTACGGCGCACCGAGGCGTCGCTCCTCACGCTCGACGATATCCGCGGCGGGAAAGTCTGGCTTGCCCGCATCAAACACGGTGCGTCGAACGCG
>DASVRB010000525.1:0-3875 GCA_036388835.1 Thermoanaerobaculia bacterium
CGTGCACAGACTGTTCGAGCCGCGCAACGTTCTGCCCGCGCACATTTTCCACTGCGTCAAGAAGTGACGGGGAAGGGCGGACGCCCTTCCCCGTCATCCCGAGCGCAGCGAGGGATCTCAAAATGCGACGACCCGCCCGTCGGTGCGGTCGTCGTCGCCGAGATCCTTCGCTGACGCTCAGGATGACGGACGCGCAAGGCTAAAACCGGAGCCCGATCGTGAGCGCGAGCTCGTCGTTGTCTCCGCCGTCCTCATCGTCGAACGAGCGAAAGTACTTCACCTGAGCGTACGGCTGCAGGAACTGCAGGTCGAACGCGACGCCGCCGATCAGATTGCCGAGGATGTCGGTTTCCGCGCTTGCGTCGCCGGCTTCCGTGTAGGCGAGGCCGACGCCGGCGCCGACGTAGGGACGGACCGTGGCGATCTGCGCCAGATCGAACGTCACGTCGAGGTTCGCGGTACCGGCGGTGACGTCGTCTTCGAGCAGATACTCGATGTTTGGATTGACGTTCAGTGCGCCGAGGTCGAAGAGCAGCTCGGCTCCGACGAACTCCGTTCCGGCGTCGTTGTAGCGGCCGGCGCGCACGCCGAAATCGGCGGCAAAAAGAGTGGGCGACAGCACGAATGCGACTGCGAGCAGCGACAGAATGCGAAGCGATTTCATGTCCGCGCGAAATTGCATGAGCGGTTCCAGAATCGCGGCCGTTTGACGAGCGTCGGCGAATCGGCACAGAATCCGGCGAACTTTTAAGGCGGGGGTACAACAATGGCTACATCGAAAGCATCTTCCAAGGGCGGCGGAAAGGGTCTTTCCGCGGCTGTCACTCCGAGCAAAGAGCTCTCGGAAATCGTCGGCTCCGAGCCGATTCCACGCAGCGAAGTCACCAAGCGTGTGTGGGATTACATCAAGTCGAACGGACTTCAGGACCAGACCAACAAGCGGATGATCAACGCGGACGACAAGCTCCGTGTGATCTTCGCCGGCAAGGAACAGGTCTCGATGTTCGAAATGACCGCGCTCGTCAACAAGCACCTCAAGGCTTGATCGGCGCTACATCGGAGTACTGACGGGCGGCGTAATGCCGCCCGTCGTGTTTTTCACTTCGAGGAAATCAGGAAGAGGTTTCCTTCCGAATCGCGGAACATGGCCGAGGTGCCCCAGCTCTCGCTCTTCGGCTCCTGCGTGAATTCCACGCCGCGCGACAGCAGTTCCTCATACGTCTTCTGCACGTTGTCGCTCTGCCACACGACGTTCGAGAAACCGCCGGGCTCCTGTCCGGGGGGCGAGAAGAGCACCACCTTTGTCTCGGCGCCGCCGATCTTGAGCTCGATCCAGCGCATCCCTTCGCCGAACGGCTGGTCGGTCGCCACTTGGAACCCGAGCTTCTGTGTGTAGAACGCGAGCGCGCGGTCCTGATCTTTGACGGCAATGCTGGTGAATTTCACTTGCGTAATCATGGCGGCCAATCTAGGGCGTATGTCCGCTGTTTTCAACGGTATGAATCGCCGCTATAGTTGTCATTACCATAGCAACCGATCGCGACACACTCCGCTTCGACCGCTACGTCTTCGAGACGCTATTGGGCGATCTGGTCGGCCACGATAAGGCGCCGGCGTCGTTCATCGTCTATGTGCATCTGTGGAGCCTCACGCATGCTGCAGGCGTGAAGAGCGTGCGCGCCAGCCACCAGACCATTGCGGACGAGACCGGCCTGTCGAAGAGCGGCGTACAGACCGCACTGCGCCATCTGAATGCGCGGAAGCTCGTGCGCTCGCTGCGCGAATCACAGACGGCGACGCCGGAGCATTTCGTCCTGCGGCCGTGGCGCCGTTAGAGACGTTTTATGACATAGGTAAGCAGATCGGCGAGGGCGTCCGTATCATGGAAACGATGCGCGGCGTGACGAAGCTGGCGGTGGCGCGGTATGTGTTCGACTGTCTGAAACGTGAGGATGTTCCGCGCGTTTCCGAGCTCGCGGCGATCCACGGACTCACTCCCGAATACGTCAGCCGCTCGTTCCGCGACCAGTTCGGCCTCCGCGTCTCCGACTACATCAAGACCATCCAGGTCCGCGCCGCCCAGCGCCTCCTCCGCAATACGAACCTGAACACCACCCGCATCGCCTACCGCTGCGGCTTCGGCACGAGACGCTCGTTCTTCCGCACGTATCGGCGAGTGGCCGGATGCACGCCGGCGGAGCATGCGCGGTAGGTGGCTCGGTGGCTGGTGCCTCGGGTTCCTCGGTTCCTCGGTTCCTCGGGTTCCTCGGGTTCCTCGGAGTGCTTCGAGTTTTCGAGTCTGCGAGTGCTCGGCTGACGCGATCCTCCCGAGGGCACCGAGGCACCAGTCACCGAGGCACCACTCCGAGGAACTCCGAGGAACCGAGGAACCGAGGAACCGAGGAACCAACATCACCCCAGCGCCCGCTCCACCTCTCCCATCGTCGCCTCGATCTCGATCACATTCTCCGCGCGGTAATTCGCCTCGGGGTCTTTGAGGATGTTGCCGGTGAGGACGCACACGATCCGTTCGCCTTCGCGCATCACGCCTGACGCGCGGAGTTTGTGCACGCCGGCGAGGGTCGCGGCGGAGGCGGGCTCGCAGCCGATGCCGAGGTGGTCGATCTCCCGTTTCGCGGCGATGATCTCGGCGTCGGTGACTTCTTCGACTACGCCGTTCGTATCGCGAATGGCGCGCACCGCTTTTTCGTAACTGACCGGATCGCCGATACGGATGGCGCTGGCGATCGTCTCCGCGGAGATGCGGTGGCGGCTCTTGAACTCCTCGGCGTAACTGCGGAAGAACGGATTCGCCCCCTGCGCCTGGATTGACGCCAGACGCGGCATGCGCGTGATCCAGCCGTTCGCGTGCGCCTCGCGCAGCGCCTTGCCGAACGCGCTCGTGTTGCCGAGGTTGCCGGCGGGGACGACGATCCAGTCGGGCGCTTCCCAATCGAGGTCCTGCAGCAACTCCCAGACGATCGTCTTCTGTCCTTCGATGCGAAACGGATTGATCGAGTTGACGAGGTAAATGCCGTGCGCGTCGCACGCCTCGCGCACCAGCCGCATCGCCGCGTCGAAATCGCCGCGGATCGCAAGCGCGGTCGCGCCGTACGCGAGTGTTTGCGCGAGCTTGCCGCTCGCCACTTTTCCGGCGGGCACGAACACAATCGCGCGCAGTCCCGCTTGTGCGGCGTAAGCGGCGAGCGACGCGCTGGTGTTGCCGGTCGACGCGCACGCAACCGCGGTGGCGCCGATGCGCACCGCCTGCGTCACGGCCACGGTCATGCCGCGGTCTTTGAACGAGCCGGTCGGATTTTCACCTTCATGTTTGAAGAGGAGGCCGTTGCGCTCGTAAAGCCGCGTCGCTCCTTCGGGATGCGTGACCGCGCGATCGACGTTCAGCACCCACTCGCGAAATCGCCACACGCCGCTGCGATCGATCGCCGCGCGCGAGGTGAGCCGGTCATCGAACGCGTCGCGATCGGCAATCGCTTTCCGCTCGACCGAGAGGAGGTTGCCGCAGTCATCGCATGTGTAGCGAATCTCGAGCTGGTCGTACTGCCGCGCGCACCCGATGCATTCGAGCCATTCGTTCATTGCCAGCGAGTATATGGAGTGCGGCGACGCCAGTCGTCGCTTTTCCTGCGGCTCGGAGTGAAAGCGGCGACTCGCGTCGCCGCACTCCAAACTCGCTCGCGATGAACGAATGGCTCGAAGGTATCGGGTGCGCGCGGCAGTACGACCAGTTCGAGATTCGCTACACCTGCGACGACCGCGGCAATCTCCTCTCGGTCAGCGGAAAGTCGATTGCGACGCAAGGCGTCCGCGGCGCGTAGTCTGGAGTGCGGCGACGCCAGTCGCCGCTTTTCCTG
>DASVRB010000526.1:0-1968 GCA_036388835.1 Thermoanaerobaculia bacterium
AAGCGGGGTTGAGCTGCGGCGGCTGCGCCTTGGTGACGTTGTTTCGCGCGCGGTTCTTCACGTCTTCGATGGACGTCTGCTCCACCGCGGCGCGATTGATCTGGTTGACCATCTCGATCGCTTTGAGCAGCTCGACGGCCGCGAACTGATTGGTCGGATCGAGGCGCGCGGTGAGCTGCAGCTCACCGACGGCGAGCTGCGCGAGACGAAGCTGATCGGCGCCGGTGGCGTTGAGCGCCGAGGCGCGGAGCGTCTTTCCTTTTTCGAAATGAGCGCGCGACGCTTCGCGGCGCGCACGGTCGAGCGAGATCCGGTATTGGCTGTTGTCCGGGTCGATCTCCATCGCCCGCTCGTACTCGACGACCGCCTGATCCCAGTTCTTGGTCTTCTCTGCGTCACGTGCTTTCTGGTAGGCGCTATGGCCCGCGCACGAGGTCAGCGTCGCGAGGATCAGCAGAGTCGCTGCTGTGTTTTTCAGTCGATTCATGTCTTAAGTCCTGAGTTGCGGGAATCCTGAGTTGTGACGCGTGTACGCCAGAAACGTCACTGGCTTCCGAGCGGGATGCGCTGCGTGACGTCGCGCGGGAAGCCGACGAAGCCGATCTCGGCCGACTCGATTCCGATGCGGCGCAGAATGAACTTTCCTTCGATGACTTCGCCGACGCGCGCGTTCACGATCTCACCATCGCGGGTGAATGTAGCGATGGGTGACTGCGGACGTCCGAACACGCCGATGAACTTGTAGTTGAACGCGGGCGGCTTCGGCGCCGGTGGAGGAGGAGGCGGCGGCGCAATCTCCGGCGTCGTCTCGCAAGCTGTACCGATGCCGTCGCGATCGATGTCGGCCTGGTCCGGGTTCGGAACGGCAGGGCAGTTGTCGCGGAAGTCCGGAATGTTGTCTTTGTCTTTGTCGGGCGGCGGCGGTGGTGGCTCCGGCGGCTTCGGCGCCGGCGGTGGCGGCGGCTCGACGTACGCGAAGAGGTTGCGATTGCTGCTGTAGCTGCCGGTTTCCGCTTCGAGCAGATCGAGGCGTACCGGCTCGACGCCGGACGCCGGATCGTTTGCAGGACGGACGGGGGGCGACCCGCCGCGCGTCTTGCGCGTGATCTTCGATGCAGCCGGAGCGGTGTTGGTCGCGGCCGGGCGCGCGAGCTCCACCGAGGTGTCGTCCGCGCCGAACGTGTAGATCGCGAAGACGGTAATCAGAATCACTGCCGCGGCGGTCCACGGCTTCCAGTTCGTCCAGTCCATCAGAGCCGTTTCTGGGCGACGGCCCGTTGGTCGTCGCGGAAAAGCGTTTTTACGTGGAGGGTGAGAGAGAGGCGTTCGGCTTCACTGGCCGAGAGGCTGATGCGGTCGACGATGATGAACTGCCGCGACAGCTCGAGGAGATTGATGAGGCGCCGCACCTGCTGGTACGTGCCGGTGACGTTGAACGACATCCCGACTTCCGTCGCGCCGAGGTCCGCCTCGCGAACCGCGCTGCGGCCCATGCCTGCTGCCTCCGCGTCCGCTTCTTCGCGATCGAACGAGTACGACGACGGCACGAGGCTGCTCGCCTGCGCGAGCTGCTTGATCTCACCGAACATGACGGTGAATCGTTTCGCCTGGGTCGACCAGTGCTGATCGAACACCTCGGCGATGTCGGCCTCGGTCTTCTGGTACCCCTGGATGCGCCGCTCGATTGCGGCACGCTGCAGGCGCGCGTCGGCGAGTGTCTTTTCCGCCGCCTCGAGGTCCGCGTCGAGATCGTCGAGGCGGTTCTGGTACTGCACGCGATAGGTGAAGAAGAAGGCGATGTTCGCGACCAGCAGGACGCCGAGCACGATGAGCAGAATCCGTTTTTCGCGCCAGATCATCGGCTCACCTGCTCGAAGAGGTTGTCCGGCAGGTACTGCGCCGAGAGATTGAAGCGATAGCCGGTGTCGCTCGCCGTTTCATTGCTCGGAAACGGGCTGCGGAAGCGGG
>DASVRB010000527.1:0-4461 GCA_036388835.1 Thermoanaerobaculia bacterium
AACGCGAGATGCGCGTGGCCGGCCAGCAGATCGAAGCGGCGCGCGCGCAACTGCAATCGATCGCGCGCGAAGTCGAGGTCTCCGAAGCGCGGCGCGCGCAGCTCGGCGAACGCATCGAGAAAGGGAAGATCGTCAACCCGATCGGCGGCACCGTGCTCGTGACGTATGCACGCGCCGGCGAGGTGACGCAGCCGGGGCAGCCGCTCTACCGCATCGCGAACCTCGACAGCGTCGAAGTGCGCGCCTACATCACCGAGACGCAGCTCGGCAGCGTGCGCATCGGGCAGGCCGCGCGCGTCACCGTCGACGTCGCGAAAGATGCGCGGCGCGCGGTTGCCGGCACCGTGACCTGGGTTGCGCGCGAGGCCGAGTTCACCCCTACTCCGATTCAGACGCGCGAAGAGCGCGCCGACCTCGTGTACGCCGTGAAGATCCGCGTTGCGAACGCGGGCGGCCAGCTCAAGATCGGCATGCCGGCGGACGTCGAGTTCGTGCAGCAGGTGGCGGCGCGATGAGCACGGCCGTCGACGTTGCGCAACTCAGCAAACGTTTCGGAGAAACCATCGCCCTCGACGACGTCGCGTTTCGCGTAGAGACGGGAGAGCTCTTCGGTTTCATCGGTCCCGATGGCGCCGGCAAGACCACGCTCTTCCGCATCCTCGCCACACTGATGGTTCCGGACAGCGGCCGCGCCACGGTCCTCGGCCATGACGTCGCGCGCGATCTCTGGAAAATCCGTCCGCGCCTCGGCTACATGGCCGGGCGGTTTTCGCTCTATCCCGACCTGAGCGTCGAAGAAAACCTCCGCTTCTACGCCAGCATCTTCGGCACGACCATCGCCGCTGAATACGAGCGCATTCGCCCGATCTACTCGCAACTGGAGCCGTTCCGCGATCGCCGCGCCGGCGCACTTTCAGGAGGGATGAAGCAGAAGCTCGCGCTGTCGTGCGCGCTGGTGCGACGGCCGGAGCTGCTCCTGCTCGATGAGCCGACCACCGGCGTCGACGCTGTGTCGCGCCGCGAGTTCTGGGACCTCCTCGCCGAGCTCAAAGCGACCGGCCTCACCATCATCGTCTCCACGCCGTACATGGATGAGGCGACGCGCTGCGATCGTGTCGCGCTCATCGACAAGGGAAAGATTCTCGCCACCGATCGCCCCGCCGCGCTGACGCGCGCATACGCGCATCCGCTGCTCGCCGTGCGTGCGGCCAATCGTTACGGAGCACTCCTCGCGCTGCGCCGTTTCCCACACGTGCACACGGTCTTTCCGTTCGGCGAAGTGCTGCATTACGCCGATGCGCGCGTGAGCTCGGACACCGATGCGATTGCCGGCGAAGTGGAGCGCTTCCTCTCCGAGCAACAGATCGCGTCCGAGGCTTTTGTGGTGGAGGCAACCATCGAAGACGCCTTCATCGAGCGACTGTCATGAGCGAGCCGGCCATCGTCGCGCGCGACCTCACCCGCCGCTTCGGCAGCTTCACCGCGGTCGACGCAATCTCCTTCGACGTGCAACCGGGTGAAGTCTTCGGCTTCCTCGGCGCGAACGGTGCTGGAAAAACGACCGCCATCCGCATTCTCACCGGCCTCCTCGCGCCGTCGAGCGGCAGCGCGCGCGTGGCCGGATTCGACGTGGCCACCCAGAGCGAAAAAATCAAGCGCGCCATCGGCTACATGAGCCAGAAGTTCTCGCTCTACGAAGACCTCACCGTGCGCGAGAACGCCACGCTCTACGGCGGAATCTACGGCCTCACCAACGACGAGATCCGCGCGCGCACCGAGGCCATGCTGCAGCGGCTCAGGCTCACCGATGCGGCGAACACGCGCGTTCGTGCGATTCCGCTAGGCTGGCGACAGAAACTCGCCTTCTCCGTCGCGCTCCTCCATCGGCCGCGCGTCGTCTTTCTCGACGAGCCGACCGGCGGCGTCGATCCGATCGTGCGGCGTCAATTCTGGGAGCTGATTTACGAGACCGCGCAATCCGGCACCACCGTCCTCGTCACCACGCACTACATGGACGAGGCGGAGTATTGCGACCGCATCTCCATCATGGTCGAAGGAAGGATCGAGGCGCTCGGGACGCCGTCAGAACTGAAAGACCGCTTCAGCGAACGAACGATGGACGACCTCTTCGTCCGCCTCGCCCGCCCGCCACACAACCGAGGAACCGAGGCACCGAGGAACCGAGGAACCGCTCACGCATGAAACGCCTGATCGGCTTGCTGCGGAAGGAGACCTTCCACATCCTGCGCGACCGCCGCACGCTCGCGGTGCTGCTGCTCCTGCCGGTCGTGCAGGTCGTGCTGTTCGGCTATGCAATTCGCACCGACGTGAACGACGTGCGCATCGCCATCGTCGATCCGTCGCCGGACGACATGACGCTGCAACTGCGCAGCCGCCTCGTCGGCGCGAACCTCTTCCGCACCGTCGCGGTTCTTCGCACGACGAACGAGCTCGAACATCTTTTTCAGAGTGGCGAGGCGCAGGCCGCGATCGTCTTCGAGCCGTCGTTCGCCGAACATCTCGCAAGCGGCACCGGCGCGCAGTTGCTGATCATCACCGACGCCACCGAACCGAACACCGGCGCCACGATCGAGAGCTACGCGCGCAACGTCGTGCAGCAGTTCGAGCGGGAGGTCCGCGCGCGCGACGGCGCGCTGCAGATCGTGCCGCAGGGGCGGCTGCTCTTCAATCCGACCGCGGAGAGCAAGAACCTCTTCGTGCCGGGGCTGATGGCATTCGTCCTCACCATCATCTCCACGCTCATGACCGCGATCACCATCGCGCGGGAGAAGGAAACGGGGACGATGGAAACGCTGCTCGTCTCGCCGCTGCGGCCGTGGGAGATCATCATCGGCAAGGTCGCGCCGTATCTCCTCGTCGGTTTCGCCGCGGCCATCGGCGTGGTGGTCGAAGCGCGTCTGATCTTCGGCGTTCCCCTGCGCGGCAGTGCGCTGCTCCTGCTCGCGGAGACGCTCCTCTTCATCCTCGTCTCGCTGGCCATCGGCGTGCTGATCTCATCGCGCACGTCGAGTCAGCGCGTCGCGATGACCGGCGCTTTGCTCGGGACGATGCTGCCGACGCTGATCCTCTCCGGCTTCATTTTTCCGGTGGAGAGCATGCCGGCGCCGCTGCAGCTCGTGTCGAACGTCGTGCCGGCGAAATGGTTCGTCGTGATCGCCCGCGGGATCATGCTCAAAGGGACCGGCCTGCACTACCTGTGGCAGGAGACGCTGATCCTCGCCTCGATGGCCACGGTCCTCCTCATCCTCAGCACACGCTCGTTTTCGGAGAGGCTGGAGTAGATGCGCACGATTCTTTTTCTCGCCCGCGCCGAGGTGCTGCACATCATCCGCGACCGCACCACCATGCTGCAGGTGCTGCTCGTCCCGATCGCGCAACTGCTGATCCTCGTGAACGCCGCCACGTTCGTGATTCGCGACACGCCGATGGTGGTTCTCGATCACGATCACACCAGCAGCTCTCGCGCACTGATCACCCGCTTCGCTGCCTCGGGCAATTTCGAGATCACCCGCGCACTCACTGCGAAAGCGGCGTACGAGCAACTGCTCGACGGGACGGCCACGCTGGTGCTGGTGATTCCGGACGACTTCGAAAAATCGCTCGTGCGCGAGCGCCGCGCGCCGGTGCACGTGCTGGTGAACGCGGAGAAAGGCTCCGCCGCCGGAATCGTGCAGTCGTACGCGCAACGCATTTTTGCCAGTCACGCGCGATCGCTCGGCGCAGAGCTGCTGCCCGATTTTCAGAGCGCCGGCAACACGCCTCGCCGAGGTGCGGCGCGCCTCGATGTGCGCACGCGCGGCTGGTACAACCAGAGTCTCAACTACAAGCACTACATGGTGCCGGGCGTGATCGTCGCGCTGATCACGCTCATCTCGACGCTGCTCGCGGCGCAGAACATCGCGCGGGAGAAGGAGCTCGGAACGCTCGAACAACTCAACGTCACGCCGATCACCCGCTTTCAATTCATCGCGGCAAAACTCCTCCCCCTCTGGATCCTCGGCATGACGAATCTCAGCGTCGGCCTGATCGTCGGCAAACTCGTTTTCGCCATTCCGACCCGCGGCAGCGTGCCCCTGCTCTTCGCCGCCGCCGCGCTCTATCTCATCGTCGCGCTCGCGATCGGCCTGCTCGTCTCGACGACCGTGGAAACGCAACAGCAGGCGATGTTCGTCACGTTCTTCATCATGAGCGCCTACCTGCTGCTATCGGGACTCTTCACCCCGATCGACAGCATGGCCCCCTGGGTCCGCATCGCCTCGCTGCTCAACCCCGTCCGCCACTTCGTCACCATCGCCCGCGCGATTCTGGTGAAGGCCGCAGGAGTCGAAGAGATCGCGCAGCCACTGATGTTCCTCACCGGCTTCGCCATCGTGACCGTCGGCCTCGCGGTGATGCGCTATCGCAAAACGAGCGCATAAGAAATGTGGAGCGGCGGGGGTT
>DASVRB010000528.1:0-4512 GCA_036388835.1 Thermoanaerobaculia bacterium
GCCACCGAAACGGCAGGTACGAGTCGGTAATCAATGGATGCGGGCGCGCGATGCACAGCGCGCGCTCGAAGAGGCGCTGCGCGTCGCCAAAGAAGAAGAGGCGACACACGCGGCGGGGCACCACCAGTCCTTTCTGCGCACGTACGTTTTCTCGGTCGATCACAAGTGGATCGGCATTCAGTACGCGATCACCTCGCTGCTGTTCCTTCTCCTCGGCTTCTCGATGATGCTGCTGATGCGCTATCAGTTGGCTTGGCCGGGGCAGCCGTTCCCCGGCCTCATCGCGAAAATCCTGGGGCAGGCGAACGCGCCCGGCGGGATCATGCTGCCGGAGTTCTACAACCAGCTCGGCGCCATGCACGGCACCGTGATGGTCTTCCTCGCAATCGTGCCGCTCGCCGTCGGCGCGTTCGGCAACTACCTCGTGCCGCTGCAGATCGGCGCGCCCGACATGGCCTTCCCGAAGCTCAACATGATGAGCTACTGGCTGTACCTGCCGGGCGGCCTGCTGATGATCTCGAGCTTCTTTGTTCCCGGCGGCGCACCGAATTCCGGCTGGACGTCATACCCGCCCCTGTCCATCATCGCGACGGACGGCCAGACGATCTGGATCCTCGGCATGATCCTGTTGATCACGTCGTCGCTCCTCGGCTCCGTCAACTTCATCGTCACCATCTTCCAGTTGCGCGCGAAAGGGCTGACGTTCATGCGTCTGCCGTTCTTCGTCTGGGCGCAGCTCATCACCTCGTTCCTGCTCCTGCTCGCGTTCCCGCCGCTCGAAGCGGCGGCCGTGCTGCAGCTCATGGACCGCGTGGCCGGCACCAGCTTCTTCATGCCGAGCGGCCTCGTGGTCAGCGGCGCGCCGCTCACGAATGCGGGCGGCGGCAATCCGCTGCTGTGGCAGCACCTCTTCTGGTTCCTCGCGCACCCCGAGGTCTACGTGCTCATCCTGCCTGGCATGGGCATCATCGCGGAAGTCATTGCCAACAACACCCGCAAGCCGCTGTGGGGCTACAAGTCGCTCGTCGGCGCCGGGATTTTCCTCGGCTTCATGTCGTTCGTGGTCTGGGCGCACCACATGTTCATGACCGGTATGGGAACCGCGATCAGTGCGTTCTTCCAGACCACCACCATGATAATTTCGATCCCGTCGGTCATCATCCTGACGGCGTTGATCATTTCATTGTGGGGCGGCGCAATCCGCTTCACCGTGCCGATGCTGTTCGCGCTCGCGTTCCTGCCGATGTTCGGCATCGGCGGATTGACCGGACTGCCGCTCGGATTGGCCGCGGCCGACATTCACCTGCACGACACCTATTACGTCATCGGCCACTTCCACTATGTCGTGGCGCCTGGAACCATCTTCGCGATGTTCGCCGGCATCTACTACTGGTTCCCGAAAGCGACCGGCCGGCAGATGAACGAGTTCTGGGGCAAGGTGCACTTCTGGGCCTCGCTCGTCTTCATCAACGGCGTGTTCGCGCCGATGTTCATTCAGGGCCTGGCCGGCGTCTCGCGCCGTCTGTACGACGGCGGCGCACAATACGCGCACGCGCAGCCGGTCCTGCACACCAACGTTTTCATGTCGATCTCGGCGTTCCTGCTCCTCGCCGCGCAGGTGCCGTTCATCTGCAATTTCTTCTACAGCATCTTCAAAGGGCAGCGGGTCGGCTCGAACGTGTGGGATGCGACCACCATCGAGTGGGCCGCAACGACGTCGCCTCCGCTCGCACACGGCAACTTCACGGTGGCGCCGGTCGTTTATCGCGGGCCGTACGAATACAGCGTGCCCGGCCACACTGCCTCCGATTTCATTCCGCAGCACGTTCCTGACGATGGTTCGCCGGAGCCGATCACCGGCGGCGGCGGAATGCTGCCGGCTCACGCCGTCGCGCAGAGGGAGGCGTAATGGACGGACACGCTTTGACGCCGCACGCGCTGCCAGATGCACACGGTCACGCGGCCGGTCACGAAATCGAGATCCCGTACACCGTCCACGCGCGGCCCGATACCGGCGTCTACAACGGCAAGCTCGGAATCTGGCTGTTTCTCGCGTCCGAGGTCATGCTGTTCGGCGCGTTGTTCTCGACGCTCGTCCTGTTGAGGACCGGGGCGCCGGTATGGCCGCACGGCTGGCAAATCCTCAACATTCCGCTCGCGACGCTGAACACATTCGTGCTGATCGGATCGTCCGTGACCGTGATTCTGGCGTGGGCCAACCTGCGGCTCGGTGAGTTGAAGAAAGCGAAGATCTTTCTCGCCATCACGCTGCTGTGCGGCTTCGGCTTCATGATCATCAAGTCGATCGAGTACGCGACGAAATTCAGCCATCATCAGTACCCGAGCACGAACAACTTCTTTGCGACGTACTTCGTCCTCACCGGCCTGCACGGACTGCACGTCCTCGGCGGAATGGTCGTTTTCGCATACCTGCTGATGACCGCCGACAAGTGGTATGCGACCAAGCGCGACCAGTTCACGAATCGCGTCGAGGTCACCGGGTTGTACTGGCACTTCGTCGACCTCGTCTGGATCTTCCTCTTCCCGATCCTGTATCTCCTGTAGGAGCGTTCGATGACCGACACCGCGATCCATCCGCAGCAGGGGACGCCCAACCAGCACGCCGGCGGTGCGCCGCGCGAGCCGCTCGGCGAGCACGAGCATCCGACCCACGAAGAACATCACCACGGCCACGACAACAGCCCCGAGGCAATCCGGAAAGAGATCCGGAGATACATGGTCGTCTTTGGTGCGCTCGCGGTCCTGACCATCGTCACCGTCGCCATCTCGCAGTTGCATCTGCCGACATGGCAGGCGGTCGCGCTCGCGCTCGTCGTTGCCACCGTCAAGGGCTCGCTCGTGGCCGCCTTCTTCATGCATCTCGTTTCCGAGCGGAAACTGATCTACGCCGTGCTCGCGCTGACCGTCTTCTTCTTCGGCGTGTTGATGTGGGGCCCGTGGCACCACCGCGACAACGCCGAAAAAGTCTGGCCCGGATACGACATCAACGCGAGCAAACCGGCCACCGCGCGCACCACCAGCCCGCCGAGCGGATCGGGACACTGACTCCTATGTCACTCCGGGCGTTCCACATCATCTTCATCATCGTCACCGTCGTGCTGTCGCTGTACGTCGCGTTGTGGGGCATCCGGCAGTTCGCACAGGAACAGGACAACGGCGCGCTGGCGATGGCCCTGCTGTTCCTCGTGGCCGCGGTCGGACTGATGGTGTACGGGAAAAAAGCATTCGCCAAGCTCAGGGATCTGCCATGACCACTGTTCGCTCGAGATCCATCCGTTTCGTCGTCATCGCGGCAATGCTGGTGCTGATCGCGCCGGCCGCGTTCGCCTGCCCCGTCTGCTGGGGCGCGCCCGACGATCCGATGGTCAAGGGCGTGAACAACGGTATCTGGGTGCTCCTCGGCCTGGTCGGTTTCGTTCAGATCGGATTCGTCGCAATGTTCTGGAGCTTCTGGCGGCGCGGGCGCGAACAGCGCCGGTTCCGCGAGTCGCTTCGTGTGATTGAAGGGGGACCGCACGCATGAGGGAATGGCTCGCGTACTACATGCCGCCCAATTACTCCGCGCACGGCGCAGAGCTCGATGCGCTCAGTGCCTACGTGCACTGGCTGATGCTCGCGCTCTTCATCGGCTGGGGCGTCCTCTTTGCCTTCATGCTCTTCCGTTTCCGCGCGAAAAAACATCCGAAAGCCGTGTACCACGGCACCAGGTCGCACGCGTCGAAGTGGGCGGAGATCGGCGTTTTCGTGATCGAGTGCGTGCTCCTCTTCGGCATCTCGATCCCCGCCTGGTCGCGCTGGACCACCCGTCCGACGCGCGACCAGAACGCGATGGAGATCCGCGTCGTCGGCGAGCAGTTCGCGTGGAACATTCACTATCCCGGCGCCGACGGCGTCTTCGGCAAGACCGACGTCAACCACGTCAGCTCCGCGAATCCGCTCGGCATCGACCTCGCCGATCCGCACGCCAAAGACGACATCACCAGCCTCAACGTGCTGCACCTCCAGGTCGATCGCCCGGTCATCATCCGGCTGACCTCGAAGGACGTCATCCACAGCTTCTTCCTCCCGTACATGCGGGTGAAACAGGACGCCACACCAGGGATGGAAGTTCCGGTACACTTCACGCCCGTGCAAGCGGGCGGTCACGATCCCAAGCACCCGTGGGAAATCGCCTGCGCCCAGCTCTGCGGCCTCGGTCACTATCGGATGAAGGGGACGTTCAAGGTCCACACGCAAGCCGAGTTCGCGAAGTGGATGTCGGAACAGCAGCCGCTCGCAGCCACGATTTCCGGATGACGTTGCCGGTCGTCGGTCCCGGTGACGGAGAGAAGCCGAGGACAGTACCGACAGCCGACGACCTACAACGAACGATGAAAGCCCTCGAACCGATCGCGTATCACCAGCCGCAGACGCCTGCGGGCCTGCGGCGATTCACCAAGCTCGTCGCCGCCTCCACCCTGTTCCTCATCTTTGCCGGCGCGATGGTCACCT
>DASVRB010000529.1:0-4221 GCA_036388835.1 Thermoanaerobaculia bacterium
TCCGCTTCCCCGATTTCGTGAAAGCGTTCGGTGCCTATTCGATGCGCAAGGAGGCGGCGCGCCGCTTCGTTCCGATCAACAACGAAGCGTACGTCAGCAAGTACGCGGTGCACGTCTGGCGCGGACCGTTCTACATCCGCGTCACCGGCGGCGCGAAGAACGCGTTCGCCGCCCTCACCGGCCTCGCCTCCCTCGTCGCGGACCGCATGCCGGCCGCACCATCGAAACCGGCGGTCTTCAACTTCTTCCCGGTCGACGTGCGCATCGCGAACAGCGAGCGCTATTCGGCTGAAAAAGGCTTCGGCCAGTCGCTGCTCGGCAATTCATTTCAGGCGAGCTTCAACATCGCCGGTGACACGATGGAAGGGCTGATCATTCCGGCCGCGAACAAAGCGGCGGCGACGAAGATCCTCGATGCGTACCGCGGCCTTTACGTCCGCAACGGGAAGCTGCTCGACCCGATCCCGAACCTCGGCGAAGACAACTTCACCGGCGAAGACCGCTTCCTCGGACGCGCCGTCGCCTTCCGCCTCGACCGCTTCGTGATTGCGTTCAACGGCTACAAAGAACGCCAGAAACTCGTCGACCTCGCCATCGCCACCGACGCGCGCATCCTCGGCTCGATCCGCAAACAGCTCGTCGCCGCCGCGGAAGAGGAAGAAGCGAGTACCCAGCCCGCGCGGCCGAGCACGGATACGCGTCCGGCCTGGCAGCAGAGGCCGTAGCGACGCCCGACCCCGTCATCCTGAGCGTAGCGAAGGATGACGGAGGCTCGTCACCGTTCCCACGTGCCCGACTTTCCTCCCGACTTACGGACGAGCTGCAGGGCGTCGATGCTGATGCCCTTTTCGGCGGACTTGCACATGTCGTAGATCGTGAGGGCGGCGACGGCGCAGGCGGTCATCGCTTCCATCTCCACGCCGGTTTTGCCCTCGCAGCGGACGATGGCGTGGATCTCGATCGTGCCGCCGTTCGGGTCGAGGTCGAAGGTGATGTCGACGGAGTCGATCGCGATCGGATGTGCCAGCGGAATCAGCGCGGGAGTCTGTTTTGCGGCGAGAACTCCGGCGATTTTCGCGGTGGTGAGGACGTCGCCTTTCGGGAGTGCCTGCTCGCGCAGCTTCGCGAGCGTGGCGGGAGTCATGCGCACCGTCGCCGAGGCGACTGCTTCGCGCTGCGTGGTCTTCTTCGCGCCGACGTGCACCATCGAAATGCCGCCGGTCTCATCGAGATGCGAGAAATCCTTAGCCATACAACTCCTCCGCCGCCGCGAGCTCTGCCGGTGTGTTGACGTTCATCAGCGGCTCGCCGGAAAAGCGGCTCCGCAGCTCGGGCTCGCGGATGATCTCCTGTTCGGCAAGGGCTTGCAAATCGTAGCGGCGCGCGGCGATTCGCTCTTCGATGCGCGGCAACTGCGACGCATTCCAGACCGCGCACAACACCTGTTTCCGCCCGTTCCAGACCGCCACGCGCCGCTCGTCGCGCAGAAAACGCAGCACGTTTGCAGTGACGAGCGGATAGTCGACGGCGAGGATGAACGCGTCTTGTCGCGCATCGCGCAGCGCACGCGCGACGCCGAAAATCGCGCCGTCGTCTTCGTGCGCATCCTCGAAGATCGTCCGGATCGGCGCGGCCTCCCCGCCCGCGCGCTGCACCGCGATCACCTCGTCGAACACAGACGATGCCGCGGCGACGATGCGCGCGAGGAACAGTTCCGTTTTCGAAGAGCCCATTCGTCGCGAGCGGCCTCCGACCAGCACGTACGCGTTCACGTCCGTACGTTAGCATCGGCGCGATGACGGTCAGCGTGGTCATTCCGGCGCTCAACGAGCGGGAGCGAATCGCTGCAACGATCGACGCGGCGTTCGCTGCCGGCGCGACGGAAGTGATCGTCGCCGACGGTGGCAGCAGCGACGACACGGTGTCGATCGCCACCTCGCGCGGCGCGCGCGTCATCACCGGCGAACGGTCGCGCGGCCGTCAACTGAACGCCGGCGCCGCGGCGTGCAGCGGCGAGTCGCTGATCTTCGTTCACGCCGATACGTTGCTGCCGCCCGGTGCCGCCGATGCGGTGTCGCACGCGCTGAGCTCCGGCCACCTCTTCGGCGGTTTTCGCATCGCCTTCATCGAGCCCGCCCTCGGCCACGTGGCCGCGATGATCAATCTGCGCACGCGATTGACCCGCGCGCCGTGGGGCGATCAGGCGCAGTTCACACGACGCGACACGTTTCTATCGATGGGCGGCTTTCGCGACATGCCGATCATGGAGGACTACGAGCTCGCCCGCCGGATGAAGCGCGTCGGCCGCACCGTCATCCTCCCCCTCGCCGTCCGCACCTCGGGGCGCCGCTTCCTGCAGAAAGGTCTGCTGCGCACGACGCTCACGAACTGGACGATCGTCGCGAGTTACCACGCCGGCGTCTCGCCTGAAAGACTCGCGCGGTGGTATCGGGGCTGAGAATCGTTTCCTGAGAATCGTTCTTGTGGAGCGGCGGGCTTTAGCCCGCCGAACGTTGTTTTACTCCGGCGGGCTGAAGCCCGCCGCTCCACCAGCACCGCGATCAGACTTACTTCTTTTTCTTCTCGTCTTCCGCGAGTTTTCTGGCGTGGCGTGACTGGCCGAGGGTCACGTTGATCGGGTTCGAGCGATCGAGGAACGGGACGGCGGGAACGGCGCGAACGCCGAGGGCGGCGCGGACGTTGAGCAGGTAATCGTGCTCGGGATGGAGCTTCAATCCCTGCTCCGCCGCTTCGACCGCCTTCTTGCGATTGCCGGCCGCGCTGTAGACGCGGGCGAGGTTCGCGTAGTGGTCGCCGTTGTAGAACTCGAGCTCGGTCGCGCGGCGGCAGAGATCGATCGCGAGCTTCATCTGCTTCCGGACGAGCGCGAGGCTGAGACCGAACCAGGAGAGGCCGCTCGCGTCTTTCGGCGTGCGCATGCGCGGCGCGTCGTCGGTGCCGTAGATGTCGAGAAAGAGATTGAGCGCGCGGAGAAAGTCTTCCGTGCGCGCGGCGCGAATCGCTTCCTCCATGTTGGCCGGCGACATCAGATCAGTTCCCGCGAACGAATGCGGTGCACGAACTTCGAGATCCGTTCGCGGTCTTCCTCGGAAAGATCGAGAAAGTGCATCCCGTACTTCGCGCGCGCGCCGTTGAACTCCGCGCGCAGCACGCCCGCCATGATCTGCAGCGGTTTCGGGTCGGCGGGCAGATAGAAGTGCAGCCGCACCGGTCCGTCCTGCGGCAGCACGCGCTCCACCTCGACGAGGATGCCGGTCGATGAGATGTTGACGCTGCGGCCGAGCAGGAAGCGGCCGTCTTTCTCGAGCGAGACCTCGATTTTCGTGATCGTCCGGAGCTGGCGGCGCACCGGAATGTTCGTCAGCCGCTCCACTTTCGCGTCGAGCTCCGGCTTCTGCAGCGGCTTGAAGATGACGTCGTTGCAGCCGGCGGAGAGACAGAGATCGCCGTGCTCGTGATGATCGCGCTCGCAGACCAGCAGCAGCGAGATCGCGCGCGTCTGGTCGTTGCCGCGGATCTCGCGGCAGAACTCCGGCGCGCTCATGTCGAAGAGGTCGTAGCCGAAGATGATCAGGTTCGGCGTCTCCATGCGTGCTTTGGCCAGCCCCTCCGAGCCGGCCAGCGCGGTGCTGATCATCATGTCGCGGCGGCGCAGGATGGTCTCCTGCACGAGCAGCGCGCCGCGCGAGTGGTCGACGAGGAGGATGCGGCCGGTGGCATTCGCGCTCATGTGGAGATCTCCCGCAACTTCCGGACGACGCGCTTCAGGTCATCGATGAGCAATTCGAGTTGTTCCGTAGTGTTGGATTTTCCGAGGCCGAAACGGATCGAGCCGATCGCCGCCGCATCGCTGACGCCGATCGCTTTCAGCACCCGCGACGGCCCGCGATCGCCGGAGCTGCACGCCGACCCCGAAGAGAGAGAGAAGCGCTTCATCGCCAGGATCAGCGAATCCGCTTCAATGCGCCCGAAGCTGACGTTGAGATTGCCGGGCAATCTTAACTCCGCCGGTCCGTTGATCGATATGTCGTCGATCTCTTCGACGAGACGTGCGCGCAGAATCTCGCGCACTTGTGCGAGGCGCAGCGCCTCGTCCGTCATTTCGGCGGCGCGAAACTGAAGCGCCGCGGCCATGCCGATCACGCCCGGCACGTTCACCGTACCAGCGCGCATGTT
Organism: Thermoanaerobaculia bacterium; assembly: GCA_036388835.1. Taxonomy (GTDB): domain Bacteria; phylum Acidobacteriota; class Thermoanaerobaculia; order Gp7-AA8; family Gp7-AA8; genus QHVT01. The sequence continues at coordinate 4,198 of DASVRB010000529.1, forward strand.
CCGCTCCTGCCCGCCGCCGACCAC
>DASVRB010000530.1:0-6236 GCA_036388835.1 Thermoanaerobaculia bacterium
CCGACGTTGATTGCTGCCGGCGGGCTAAGAGCCCGCCGCTCCACGAGGACGACGCGTCATCGGCTGATCTTCGCGACGACCACCTTCTCCTTTGCGCCGCTGAGGGCGACCACGTAGTCGCGGCGCTCGCCGCGGAGGTAGACGATCACGTGTGCGAGCGTCTGTCGCGACAGCTGCGGGTCGTCGTGGTCAAAGTAGCTGAGCACGATCTGGTACTCGCCATCCGCCCGCGGGATGGTGTACGTCTCGGGGCCGAAGCCGCTGCGAACATCGTCATGCAGGCTGCCGCCGTTTTTACTGGCGCGGTGCGAGAACGACACTTCCTCGCCGTCCGGCTCGACGACGTGCAGGTCGACGTCGGTGTACCCGGAGTCCCACATCACCTCGACCTGCAGTTGCTGCGAGTCGACGCGCCGCGCGTCTGCGCCGCCGCGGGCGCGCGCGAGCTCCGCACGGACGGTGAGGTCGGTCTGCGACGACCGTTCGTCGCGCTCTGCCGTTTCGTAGCACCTGCGCAACATGGCGTGCTCCTCGGCGGTGCCGTGCTGCGCCGTCAGCAACAGCAGTTCGCGCCACGTCTGCGTCTCGCCGGGCGAGAGCTCGAGCGCGCGCTCGAAGAGGAGGCGCGCGAGATCGGCGCGATCCCAGCCGGCGAGCACGCGTCCGATGATCCGCAGCAGCGGCGCGTCATCCGGCCACGCCTCGGCGGCATCGGTCAGCGCGCGCACGGCGCGGCCGGGGTCGTCCGCGCGCAGCGCCAGCGCGGCGTTCACGCGCGCCGCCTTGTCGACGTGCAGCATCGGGTGCATTTCGTTCGCCTCGAGGGAGTCGGAGCGAACGACGGACGGCGCTGAGGCCGTGACGGTGATGGCTTCGGTCACTGCGGGCATCGGGAGGTAGATGTCGACCGACGAGCCGTTCTCGATGCGGCGAAACTCGCGCGTGATGGTGCTGAAACCCGCAAGCTCCGCGGTGATCGAGACCGGCGAGGGCGCGGTGGCGCGACTCACGTTGAAACGCCCTTGCGCGTCGGACACAACGGTCGAATTTCCTTCTCTCGTTGCGACCGTGACGGTGACGCCGGGCAGCGGCACCGCGTCATCCGCAAGCAGGACGACGCCGCTGAGCGACCAGCCTGCGGTGCGCGATCCGGACGAAGGGCGGTGCAACGCGATGCTTCCCGGCACCGATTCACGCGCGGCGATTGACGCGATTTCCGCGTCGCGTTGCGCGCGCAGATCGCGCGGCAGCGGGAACCCGAATCGTTCGTAATCGCTCCAGCTGTCGAGCACGAGCAGCGAGGTGTGCGGCGTGAGCTGCGTGAACGCGCGGCCGTGCTCGCGCACCTTCTCGGCCGGCACACCGCTGTCGAGCATTGCGCGCAAGCGCGCACGAGCCCACGCGCGGCGCACGAGCTCGCGCTCCGTTTCGCTCGCGAGCTCGCGCACCCGCAGCTCGTGGCGCGCGTTTCCGGCGATCACCGGAAAGACGTTGATGCGATTCGGCGAACGGCCGCTGACCGTCGTGTCGATAGCCGTGGCGCTGGCGAGTACGACGTCGCGAATGGCGGGCAGCGCCGACGCCACTTCCGCGCGCTCCGGTGTCCGCATCGCCGCGCTGACCGCTTCTTCGATCGAGAGACGGGTGAGGTCGAGATACCAGCCGCGCGTGACGTACGCGAGCCGCCGCAGCAGATGGTCGTCGGCGGAAGGGGAGGCGTTCACGATCGTGAGAGGCTTGCCGATCTTCACCACCGCCTCGATCGCACGCGCCAGACGCTGCGAGTCTCCGAACGTGCTGATGCCGTCGCTGACGAGCACGAGGCGCGAGTCGGGCGCTGCGGCCGCAATCGCGGGAAGCTGTTCGAGCAGCGCGAGGAGATTCGTGGCGCCGCCGCGATCGAGATCGGCGAGCGTCCGTTCGAGCGCCGGCGTGCTGCTGTCGATCGCGGCGTCAACGTCGACGTGAAACGGCACGACGCGCCACGCGCGTGCGGCAAAGCCGGTGAGAAACGCCTGCACGTTCGCTTCGTTCCGTTGTGCGGCGCTGGCGGAAACGTCGTAGAGCAACGTCGCGTGTTGCGGCGCCGCGACTCTTTGCGCATCGGTGCGCAGCCGCAGCGGTGCCGACGCGTACCACGTCGAATCGTCGGACGACCACGCCACGAGTGCGCTTCGATCGTCATCGCGCGTGGCGCGCAGCGATCCGGTCACGATCTGTTGCCGTGTCGACGACGTCTGCAGCGCGCCATTGCGCCGCAGTTGCACGCCGTCCGCCTCGACGCGTACGTCGCTGTCGACGTTCAGGTCGAACTGCTCGAGCGCGACGCCGTAATCGAGGTCGAGCGTGTAGGGCGCCGCGCTCAGCTCCTGGTCGTATGCGATGTGAACGACCTTCGTGCCGCGCGCGGGGATCGGGTAGACGCGGAAGCGGAACTCGCGCGACGACGCGCTCCACTCGCCAAGGATCGGATCGACGCGGCGATGGATCGTCTCCTCGTATGCGCGCCGCGCGGCCACCCGCTCCACCGCCACGGCGTGGCGCAGCGTGCCGTTGAAGTAGAGACCGAGCTCGCTCACTTCCGCATCCGCCGGCAGCGGGAAAACGAACTGGCCGTCAACGTCGTGATCGAGCGCGTTGCGATACGTCAGCTCGAACGTCGTGCGCGCGAGATGCCCACGAATCAACACGTCGACGCGCAACGCCGCGAGCGTGAGCGCGCTGCTCCCGCGCTCATCAGTGACCGTGAGCGACGGCAATGTCGCCGCCGAGAGAACGTTCACGCACAGAAAAGTGACAAGCGCGCCGAGTGCGATTCGCATGCGGTGGATCGCTTCACCGCCGGTGCCATTCGCGCTCGCGAGAGCAACGCGAATCGCGCGCGCCGCGTGCGTACACATTCGTGGTTTCGCGCGACAGAAAACCGAACGCGCGAGGTTACGGAAAGGTGTCGCGTCGTCGTTCCAGTGGAGCGGCGGGCTTCAGCCCGCCGAACATTGATTGACGTCGGCGGGATAAAGCCCGCCGCTCCACTTTGCTTCGGAAGCTACGGCATGTTCGGCGGCGGCACGCGGCGCTTCGTCGCCTGCTCGAAACCGTACGCCAGTCGCAGCAGGGTTGGTTCGCTGCAGGCGCCGCCGGTGAAGCTCACACCGAACGGCGACGGGCGTGCGTTGAAGCCTTCCGGGAACGCCGGCGTCGGTGCGTTCGGGATCATCGCGAACGGCACCATCACCGTCGGGTAGCCGGGGCGTGCGGCGATGCCGGCGCCCCAGGAGCCGGGGAAAAGAATCGCGTCGAGCTTGTGCTGCTTCATGACCGCGTCGATCCCTTCCGTGCCGCCGAGGCGGATGTCGTTCGCGCGGTCGGCCTCGTAGCGGGGGCGGAACAGCTCGAGGTCCATGGCGTCGCTGATGTCGAGCAGCGACTGTCCGTACTTCATCGTCCCCATTTTCTGGTGTGCCACGTTCCACTGGCGCAATTCAGTCAATGTCTTGGCCGGTGCTTTCTCGCCGAGCGATTTCAGCCAGAGATTGAAGTCGCGCTCCATGCCGTACGCGAGGACGATCGAGCACTCGCGCGCTTTCACCTCGTCCATGTCGGTGCAGACGCCCCAGGTGAAGAAATTGTTCTTCTTGTCCGCGGCCACGATCGACGGGATGTCGGCCGGATCGACGATCACCGCGCCCTGCGCTTTCAGCACCGCGATCGCTTCCTCCATCACCTTCAGCTGTTCCGGATTCAGCGCGCCCCACGGCTCCTTCTCGCCGGGCAGCAGATGCTTCGCGTAGAAGATCGCGCGCGGAATGCCGATGCGCGCCCCTTTGAGTCCGTCGCGTTTGAGGAACTGCGCGTAGTCGCGTTGCGGCGGGCAGGCGTTGGTGGCCGGATCGTTCGGATCGGCCCCTTCCAGCACGCCGAGAAGAATGGCCGCGTCGGTGACCGACTTCGTCATCGGGCCGGGCGTGTCCTGGTCGGCGGTGATCGGGATGACGCCGTAGCGCGAGATCCGCCCGACGGTCGGCTTGATGGTGACGAGCATGTGCGCGTTGGCGGGGCTGAGCAGTGAGCCGGAAGTCTCGGTGCCGATGTTCGCCGCCCAGAAATTCGCGGCCGTGCCGGCGCCCGAGCTCGAGCCGCCGGTGTTGAGCGCCGGACGTCCGTCGGCGCTCTCCTCGCGCGGATCGCGGCGCGGATCGTACGGATTGAAGCCGTAGCCGTTGAGCGAGTTGTAGTTGTTCGGCATCGACGGATTCGCCGCGACCCAGTTCGCCAGCTCCGTCAGTTGCGTCTTGGCGATGATGATCGCGCCGGCGTCGCGCAGCTTGCGCGTGAGCGTCGCCTCGTACGGCGGCACGAAGTCGGCGAACGCCAGCGCGCCGCCGGTGGTCGGCATGTCGGTGGTGTGGATGTTGTCCTTGAGCGCGATCGGAATCCCGTGCAGCGGTCCGCGCAGCTTGCCGGCCGCGCGCTCGCGGTCGAGCGCTTCCGCCTCCTGCAGCGCCTTCGGATTGACCGTGATCACCGCGTTGATCTTCGCGTCGTACGTGGCGATGCGCGCGAGGTACTGCAGCACGAGCTCGCGAGACGTGACGCGCTTCTCGCGCAGCGCCGCCTGCATCTCGGGGATCGTCGCCTCGACCACCGAGAACTTCGTCTGCGCGATCGCGTTCGCCGCGAAAAGAAGCGAGAGGAGTAGAGAAAGGATGCGGATCATGACGGCGATTCTATTGCGGGATGCGAGCCCGTTCCGGTGGAGCGGCCGCCGCTTCGGCGCCGACATTCACCGCCGTTTGAAGGCCGACCTGGCCATCCGCGCCGACTGCTCGCGCGCATACGCCATGAACGGCAACGGGTCGTCCCACGTGAAGAGCGCGTCGCTCGCACCGGCCCAGAAGCGGAGCAGTGCACCGATCGGCGGACGCGATGCGCCGCGCGAGGCGTACGCGGCGCGCACGTCGTTGAATGAATAGACCAGTTTCGCGCCGACTTTGTAGCCGTTCACCGGCGCGACCGGCTGGCCGAGGGCGTCGTCGTAGGCCATGAGTGTCGTGTCGACGCCGCAGTCGGCGGCGAAGCCGTTGAACCACCAGGGGCGGCAGTTCACCTCCACCAGTTTGAACAGCGAGTCGCGCGGATCGAGCTTGAACTCGGCCGAGAAGATGCCGCGGTACTGCGTGTCGCGCAGCAGGCGGTCGAGCGTCGCGATCGCCCCTTCCACTTCCCCGAGCGGGACGCTGATCATCGACGAGCTGTTGCCAAAGTCGGGCGGATACATCCGGACGCGGCGCCGCGCGAAACGGGTGATCGCACCGTGCCGGTCGACGAAGCCGTCGATGAAGTAGTGGCGGTCGGCGTCGCCGGGGATGTACTCCTGCAGCACCGCGTCGAACGAGTCGCCGTGAATCTGGGCGAGGCGGGTGCGCGCGTCGTCGCGGGAGCTGACCCGGAAGCCTTTCACGCGGTACTGGCGATTGAAGGCCAGCGAGTCGCGCGGCTTGAGAAACGCGTTCGCGAACAACTCGTCGGGGACGCGCGCCAGGTCGTCCGGGCCGGTGGCGACGAACGTGCGCGGATGCGGGAGGTCGCGCTCGACGAGGAGGCGCGCGAGCGAGAGTTTGTCGAGCAGCGCGTGCAGGGTGGCGGCTGCGGGGAGGGTGGCCGGAAAGCGCGCCTGCAGGCCGGAATCGAGGGCCGCCGCTTCGAGAACCCGGTCGTCGCTGGCCGCAAAAAGCACCGCCCGTTCGAGCGGCAGCTTCGCGAGATACGCATCGAGCGGCTGCCCATCTTCGAGCGCTCCCCACTCCCGCGGCACCGGCCGGTACCAGCGCGACGAGGTGACGTAATCGCGCTGCGGATTGAGGTTGTAGAGAGGAATGCCGGCCCGCCCGAGGCTGCGCATCACCCCCAGAGCGTTGAGGCCGATGCCGGCCACGATCGCGGGAACTCTCTCCACCAGCGGACACGTCGCTACACAGAAAGTGCCAGAGCGCATCTCTGGAGTGCGGCGACGCCAGTCGCCGCTTTGACTCCGGGCGCGAAGATGGGTGCGGTCGGCGGGATGTGGTGGAGCGGCGGGCGCTTCGACCGCCGACCGGTCGATCTGAAGGCGCAGCCTCTAGGAGTGCGGTGGCGAAAGCCACCGCTGTTCCGTCGGTGTCGACCTTGAGCAACAGACGCCGCGGCCTTGCCGCGGCGAGTGAAAGCGGCGACTGGCGTCGCCGCACTCCAAAGCG
>DASVRB010000531.1:0-3782 GCA_036388835.1 Thermoanaerobaculia bacterium
GCGACGCCGGCCCGTTTCGACGCCGCCGACGGACGTCTCGGGCTGGAGCGCAAACTGCGCCGCGCGCTCGAGCGGAGCGAGTTTCTGGTGCACTACCAGCCGATGGTCGAGATCGCGACCGGCCGCATCGTCGGCGCCGAGGCGCTGGTGCGGTGGCAGGACCCGGAGATGGGGATCATTCCGCCGGAAGAGTTCATCCCGATCGCGGAGGAGACGCAATTGATCGTCCCCCTCGGCGCGTGGGTGCTCGGCACGGCCGTGCGCCAGATGAAGGCGTGGCATGACGCCGGACACACGCGGCTGCGCGTTGCGGTCAACCTCTCGCCGCGCCAGTTCCAGGATCGCGAGTTGGTCGCCACCGTCGAGCGCGTGCTCGCGGAGAACGCGTTTCCCGCGCAGTGCCTCGACCTCGAGATCACCGAGTCGACGGCCATGCAGAACGCCGAGCTTTCGCTGTCGATCCTGAACCGCCTGAAAGAGATGGGCATCCGCATCTCCATCGACGACTTCGGCACCGGCTACTCGTCGCTCAGTTACCTGAAGCGCTTTCCGATCGACACCGTGAAGATCGATCAGGACTTCGTCCGCGACCTCACCACCGACGATGCCGCCATCATTTCCGCCGTGATCTCGATGGCGCGCGCGCTCAACCTGCGCGTCATTGCCGAAGGCGTCGAGACCGAGGAACAGCTCGCGTTTCTGCGGCGCGAACAGTGCGCCGAGATGCAGGGCTTCCTCTTCAGCGAGCCGCTCGCGCCGGCTGAATTCGAGCGCGCGTTGCTGGCGTCGTCGCGCGCTCCGGTGTCCGCCTCGCCGTTCGACCGGCTGAGGTTGACATTGGATTGACCACTGTGCAGTATCGCCGGCCAGCTTCGTTGGGGGCAGTACACATGACGAGTGAGCAGCCGTACCGCCAGGTCCTTGTGGTCGATGACGATCCGGACGTGCGCGACATTCTTGTGACCGCGCTCCGCCAGCAGCCGGTGGTGATTCATGAAGCGGCGGACGGCGCCGCCGCCATGCGCCTGTTGCGCGAGAACACCTACTCCGTCGTCCTGCTCGACATCCTGATGCCGGGCGTCGGCGGCTTCGAAGTGCTCGACGCAATCGATCAGACCTCCCGCACCGCTCCCGTCGTGCTGGTCGTCAGCGGCGCCGACCGTGCCGTCCTCGAGCAGCTCGATTCGCGACGCATTCACGGCATCGTCAAAAAGCCGTTCGATCCGCAGGAAGTCGCGAGCGTCGTCGCCGCATGCGTCGAGATCCGCGGCCGCAGCACGTTCGAGACGATGGCCCTCGCCACCATGATGTCGGGCGCGCCGTTGATTGCGTTGCTGAAGCTCTGACGGGTCGTTGTCGGTAGTCAGTTGTCGGTTGTCTGTGAGTTGCCGTTACCAGCCCAGTTGTCATCGCCGCGCACGTGCCCGTCAGCCGAAGCACCGCAGACAACTGCCAACCGACAACACGCGCGCGCGCAGCGCGCGCGTCAGAACTTCTTCAACAGCTCACCCAGCAGCAGGATCATCCCGCCGGAGACGAGCGGGCCGCGCAGCAGCGGCATCTCGTTGGTGCCGGCGGCGAGGCGCACCGCGGTCTGCAGCGTCTCCACGTCGAACGGCTTCGAGATGACGCAGCAGATGTCGTAACCGCGTACGCGCTGCATCTGCGTGTTGGAGAGCGAGGCGGTCACGACGAGCACGCGCGAAAGCGCCTCCGGGCGATGTTCGGTGAGGTAATCGAGGACGGCGTATCCATCGACGAGCGGCATCAGGAGGTCGAGCAGAATGGCCGAGTACTCGCGGCTCTTCAGCTTTTCAATGGCCTCGGCGCCGTCGGTCGCGACCTCGACTACGAACTCGCTCTGCAGCAGTGCTGTGATGAGCGTGCACGTAGCCTCGTTGTCGTCCGCCAGGAGGACGAACGGTTTTTCCACGATTGATTTCTCCTGAGAGAGTTTTGGACGGCGATCGAATTGTAACCTAAGGGCTCGCATGGATCGTGAATCGCGGAAGTTGAAGAAAGCATTTGAGAAGCACCTTGCGTACGACGAAATGAAGCAGAAAAAACGAGCAGGCAAGATCCGCGGCGCGTACCGGAAGGACAAAGGCAACGCGCGCGAACAGCGCGTCACCGAGGACAACTGGGAGGCGCTGCTCGACCAGCATGGCAAGGCGCGCAAACGCCCGTCCGTCAGTGAGCTCGTCGAGCACCTGCAGCAGGTCGATCAGGCCCTCGGCATCGACGATCCGGCCTTCGGCGAGGCGGCAGTCGTGTTCAGCGTCTCGAGCGGCCGTTGCCGCGTGCTGCGTGACGGCGAAGAGCTCGACTGCGTCGTGCCGCCGGAACTGGCGGTCCGTCAGAAGAGCCTTCTCGCGGTCGGCGATCGCGTGACCGTGATCGAGGAGAGTGGCGTCTGGAAACTCGAAACCGTGCTCCCTCGGCGCACCGTGCTCGCACGTCCCGATCCGCTGCATCAACACATGCAGCGGCTGATCGCGGCGAACGTCGACGTCGTCATTCACGTGGTATCGCTCAAATCGCCGCCGCTCCGTCCGCGGCTCATCGACCGCTATCTCATCGCGATCCAGCGTGGCGGCGCGCAGCCGGTCATCTGCATCAACAAAGTCGACCTGCTCTCGGCTGAAGAGCGCGATGAGGAATTGCCGAAGCTCGCGCCCTATCTTTCCCTCGGCGTGCCGGTGATCGGCTGCTCGACGAAGACAGGCGAGGGGCTGGAAGAACTGCGCCGCGAGGTGGACGGCAAGATGGCGGCGCTGGTCGGCCACAGCGGCGTCGGCAAAACGTCGATTCTCAACGCGCTCGACGAATCGCTGCAACTCGCCACGAACACGCTCCAGAAAAAACGCGGCACCGGACGCCACACCACCACCGCCTCGACCCTCTACGACTTCGGCGGCGGCACGTTCCTCATCGACACGCCCGGCATCCGCGAGTTCGGTCTGTGGGATCTCAATCGCGATTCGCTCCGCGACTACTTTCCCGAGTTCGACGAGCCAAACGAGTCGTGCCGCTTCACCGACTGCACCCACGTGCACGAGCCCGACTGCCAGGTCAAGGCGTTGGTCGAAGCAGGGGAGTTGAGCGAAGCGCGGTACGAGACGTACCTGCGGCTGTGGGAAGACCTGGCGTAGACGGGCAGGCTGGCTCCCGCCGCTCCACAAGAGCGCCTTTCCACCTATCCGGCAGATAATCCTCTGCAAGGAGACCTTATGCGTTACGTTTTGAATGTCGGAGTTCGTGCGATTGCGGTTGCGATGGTGATGTTGCTCAGCGCGCCGGTGCAGGCGATGCCGTCCGATGTGCCGGAGTTCGGGTGGTTCGGCCGCGCGCGCGAGCGGGTGGTGAAGGTGATCAGGAAGTTGACGGTCCGCACGTTGGGCGACGGGTTGACGGATCCGAAGCCGTAGCTCGATGCCGTGCAGGACGGGCCACCCAGCGGCGTCAGCACTTTTGGAGTGCGGCGACGCCAGTCGCCGCTTTCGCTCCGCATTGGCTCCGAAGCCTGCGGTGGGGGCAGTAAAAGCGGCGACTTGCGTCGCCGCACTCCAAAATTCGCTCGGCGCACCTGTGCAGAAAAATGCACTCGGCATGGGGGCATAAGTGCCTTTTGCGTCACTCCTCCAGTTTGAAGAGGGCGCCCTCCCAATTCAAACAAGCGCCGGCCACAGGCCGGACGTGGAGGGTTTATGCGTCAGATTTTCAGTGGAGCGGCTCGAGGTGTGCTCGCGATCGCGGTGGTGATAGTCCTGGCGACGCCGGCT
>DASVRB010000532.1:0-1982 GCA_036388835.1 Thermoanaerobaculia bacterium
GCCAGCACCGCCGAGGCGGTGGCGAAGCTCGGGGAGGAGACGTACGGGCTCCTCGTGATTGACGTCGCACTGCCGACCGGCGACGTCGAGCGCGTGATCAACCGCATCCACGACATGCTGCCGGCGGAGCGTCCGGTGGTGCTGGTCCTCGCCGCGAAACCGGAGGCCGCGCGCACGCTCGACGTCGACATCGTGCAGATCGTGCTGCGCCGTCCGATCCATCTGCAGCAGCTCGTCGATCTGGTCCGCAGTTGTCTCCGCACCTCGCCGCCGCGGCGCGATGCGACGCATCAGAGTGGCAACGGCGACCGCCCGAGCTCGTGACCGGCCGCGCGCAGGATGTCCACGGCGCGCTCGAATACCTCGTCCTTCAATAGCAGGTAATCGGTGTCGAACGTCGCCAGCAGAAACACGCTGATGCTCGCGTCGGCGAGCGGCCCCACCAGCGCGGCAGCGACGCCGGTGACTTCGAACGGGATCGGCCCTTCGACTTTGAGCGCACGCCAGCCGCGCTCGGCCTGCACATCTTCTGGAGCCGCGTCATCGTCGCAGACGATCGACAGCTCGTCCGCGGTACGCGTCACCGAAACGAACGAACCGCGGATCCACGACGGCAGGGGCGCATCGGGTGCGAGCCTGCAGACGGCGAGGCGCGCGTCGAGGATGGAGATCCGGAGCTGCGTCACTGCGCCAGGACGCCGTCGATGGCGTTCAGCAGCTCGTCGGCTTCGAACGGCTTGCGCACGATCGCGAAGACGTCCCCTTCGACGGCTTTGAGGACCGAGTCGGGGGAGGCGGTGACGAGGATGACGCGCCTCAGGAGCTCGGGGCTTTTTTCGCGCAGGTACTTGATGACCGTGAGGCCGCCTTCGGTCGGAGTCATGACGTCGAGCAGCAGCGCGGCGTAGTCGTTCTTCTCTTCGAGCTTCTCGATCGCATGCGCTCCCGCGCTGACGATGTCGGCGCGATAACCAGCGCGGCGCAGCAGCGTGCCGACGAGTTTCTGCATGGAGGTGTCGTCGTCGAGCACGAGCAGACGGGCACCGCGTTTGAGCATGTTCCTGAGCATTGGGCGGCGGGAGTCTATCAGCGGAGCGGGACGTGCTGGCCTCGCGCTGGTGCGGGGTGAGGGATTCGAACCCCCGACCCCCTCGGTGTAAGCGAGATGCTCTACCGCTGAGCTAACCCCGCACGCGCGCGAACGGCAACGCTAACACGCGTGGCCGCGCTGTACAATTCCGCCCCTCCCCTTCATGAAAACCAAGCCGCTGGTGCTGCTCTGCTGGGTCCAGGTGCTCATCGCCGCGGTGCTCGTCCTGCTCAACCTGACGAGCATGAGCACGCGGCCCTGGATGGGCATCGAGACCGCGCGCTCCACCGGCATCGTCATTCGGGTGATCCCCGGCGGCCCTGTCGATCGGGCGGGCGTGCGTGAAGGCGATCGCGTCCTCACGATCAACGGACACAAGCCGGGCCGCAACGTCGTGCCGCTCTACTTCGCGCGCGCCGGAGAGCCGGTCGAGATGGTGGTCGAGCGCGCCGGACGGACGCACGTTTTCACGGCCAGGCCGGTCACGCAGGAAGAGATGCGCCGCGAGCAGTTGGGCGGCAGTTTCGAGCGCGTGCTGCAGGCGCTGAACTCGTATCTCACCTTTCCGCTGCACATCTGGATGCTCGGCCTCGGCATGGCGTTGCTGGTGCTCCGTCCAGGCAACAAAGACGCGCGACTGGCGGCGCTCTCGCTGTCGTACTGGGCCGGGACGACGGTGATGTTCCGCGCGCCGGGATTCGGCGCGTTGCTCGAGCCGCTGCCGCCGACGCTGCACGCGCCGCTGTATGTGATCGACGCGTTTTTCATCGCGAACTTTTTTGCGATCAACTTCCACTTCGCGCTGACGTTTCCGAGCGACCGCTCGCGCGTGCGGCGGATCTGGGAAGTGATCCCTTATCTCGCGGCCATCCCGATTTTCATCGAAGCGCTC
>DASVRB010000533.1:0-4280 GCA_036388835.1 Thermoanaerobaculia bacterium
AACGCGACCGCAGCGACGGCACGCGAAGCGAGCGACTGTTGCGACATTCGGGGACCCTCTGTTGTTGTGGAGTGACCAAAGTGTAGCAGGAAGCGACGAGATGCTCGCTTCGGAGAACACGGATGCGCTTCAGTCGTTCACCCTCGAATTCGCAACACCCGCCCCACCCTCGCCGCGTCGGTCAGCGCTGCCAGAGCGGCGGCGTTTGCGCGGGAATCACCGAGCGTCATTGCGGGTGGCGTTTTGTCGGTGATCGCGCGAACGAAATCCCGGACCAGAGCGATGCGAGCGTCGTCGCCCGGGACCACGACCCGTTCTCCATTGATGACAATCTCGGAGAGCACGTGCGGCTTGAACGGCTGCTCCACCACGATCGTGCCCGTGGTGCCGATGATCTCCGTCCGCGTGTCGAACGGAGCTTCGAAGCTGCAGCGAAACTGCAACACGGCCTCGGAAGGAAATCGCAGCGTCCCATCGAACGACAGATCGACACCGGTGGCACCGAGCCGCTGCGAAGCCGCCGCCTCAACCGGCTCTTCGCCGACGACATAGCGCGCCAGGCTGACGCAATAACAGCCGACGTCCGACAGCGCGCCGCCGCCGAGGGTCGGGTCGAAACGAACGTCACCCTTCGCGATGGAATAGGACGTGTAGGCGCTCTTGACCAGTCGCGGCGTGCCGATCGCCCCGTCGCGCACGAGCGCACGGAGCTTCGCCGTGAGCGGATGGGCGCGATAGGCAAACGCCTCCGACACCGCCACCGCCGCCGCCGATGCGGCTTTGGCAATGCGATCCACGTCCGACGGCTCGAGCGCAAGCGGCTTCTCGCACAGCACATGCTTCCCCGCGTCGATCGCGCGCAACGTCCACTCCACATGCAATGCGTTCGGCAGCGGGATGTAGACCACGTCAATGTCAGGATCAGCGAGCAGCGCCTCGTAGGAGTCCGCCCGTCGCTCGACCTCCCACCGCGCCGCACACTCCCGCGCCCGCTCCTCAGATCGGCTCGCCACCGCCACCGCCCGCTGCCCAGCCGCGCGGATGAGCGGCACGAAGGAATCACCAAATCGCGCGGTGCCGAGGACTCCCCATCGCAACATGCGCGGAGTGTAGCGTGCGGGTTGCGGCTCGCGATTCTCCCCTGCCGCTGCAGTCCTGCAACGCCCGCAGGGCCCTAGTCAGCAGCGCAACGCGGCGTCGACATCTCCTCGCCGAACCGCTCTACCCTCCGGCGCAGCTGCAACTGGCGCAACTGCGGGACCGATGTGGCGTCGGCAACGCGCGTTTCCGCACGCCGCCCTCGGGACGTCACGACGCGGCGCGCCATTGACGGCCGCTGACGGTATCGAAGGAGAGGAGTATGCCGAGGGACGCGAGCGCTTCGACGACCGACGCGACTTCAGCACGCCGGGCGCCGCGGAAGGCGCGGGCGACTTCTTCCGCGGTCCAGCTCGCGCGGCCGCGTTGTGAGGCGATGAAGAGATTGCGCACGGCGGAGACCTGGTCCCGCAGTGTCTTGGGCCACGGCGGCAGTTCGCGAGCCGCCGCCGCCTCTGCCGGCACAGGCGCCTCGATCTCGATTCTCGTTTGCGACGCCGCCGCGGTCCCGGCAGGATTCTGAAACTCCGGCCGCAACCAGCGAACGAGACCCCGACGCTCCTCCGCCGCCCGTTCCGCGTTCAGCGCCACCAGCCGCTCCAGGATCTGCTCATCCGACAGATTGCGCGGCCACGCGTAAGCGTCGAAGACCGCGGCGTCGAGGTCGTCGTGAATCTGTTTGAGCACGGTGACCAGCCCCGCTTCGTGAATCTTCTTTTCTTTTGCGGTGAGCGCGTGACCTGACCGCAGTTTTTCCAGCACGTTGTACATACCGGTGATAGTGAGATCGGGATGCTGTTCCTGCTGACGTTTGCGATGCGCGTCCAGTTGTTCGCCGAGGTTGCGGATGCGCTGCTTTGTGAATTCGTCCGGGTCCGGGAAAGGAAAGGGGTCGAAGCAGCGGGTTTTGTTGTAACGGGGATCATTGCCGACGCCGAGCCGTCCACCTGCCGCCACCGCCCACGTCACGTGAATCCGACTGGAGAGGACGCCAAGAAAGAAGGCGTCGTCGAACGCAATGTTCACAAGCATATTGTCAGGCAGAACGGCCGACGGCAGGAACACGAATGTACGATGCTTAGCCGTTTCTGTCGTTGCGATATACCGATGCAGGCCGCGAAGCATCAGGCGCAGCTTTGGGTTCGGTTCGCCGAAGATCCACCACCTTGCGCGTCGCCCGTCGCGCCTGTTTTGCTCGCGTTCGGGCTTAACGCGTTCCGAAACCCACTGGTACACCTCAGGAAAACGAGCGAGGACGTCATCAATCTCCAGGCCGTAAAGATCGATTACCCACAAATCTCGAGACACCGCTGTAACGTCACGGCCATTTCGATATGGGCGGATGTGTCGGTCGAGAGCAGGAATCGTGTTCAAGCCGAGGTGGACGGCTTCATCGCGCGTAACGAGAAAACCCAATCCAAACAATGAAACGCCGCGATTGCTGAGGTCGCGATTGCTGGCCAGCGCTATCGACCGCGTCAGATCGACACCGACCGAAAGATCCGCATTGATACGACCATGACACGCTCTGAGCTCAACACCAGTGATGCCGTCGACAGTCGAGGATTCATCCACCACCGACAATTGCCTACCCTCGCTTCGACCAGCCACACCAGAAGTCATGGCGATCCTGACATCGGCGCCATCCACGGAATCGACCCACGGATGATCGGGCACAGCGAATACGATCGACAACGGTTGCTCGGCATCAAGATGCTTTTGAATCACGCGCCGCGCGAACGCCTGAGAGACGGTGTTCGTGGTGATCAGCCCGAACTGGCGTACGCGCCCTTTCCGCGCCCGTTCGGCCGCAATATCCCACCAGTACATGACATAGTCGATACTCTCCGGAAGGTCCGTGTAAGCAAGTCGTAATGCTTCCGCGTACCCATCACCCAGTGCGGACCGCATCCGCGAGTTCCCGATGAACGGAGGATTCCCAACAATGAACTCCGCCTCCGGCCACTCCGCCTTACGCGGATTCACATACCGATACACGGGCACGCAAGCCGTCTCGTCCGGCACGTCATCCCCTGTCGAGGGATGCTCTTTCATCGTCTTGCCATCCCAGCGAGTCACGGGATCGCCGTCGTCGCCGAGCAGCGGCACCTTCTCGTCGTATTCGAGCACGGCGTCGCGATGCGCGATGTTCTCGAAGCGGCGGAGGATCGGTTCCGGCGGCTGCGCGCGAATGCCGGGATTGCGGATCTGCCACTGCAAGTATCCGATCCACAGAACCAGCTCCGCGATCTCCTTTGCCCATTCCTTGACCTCGATGCCGAGAAACTGCCCGGGAGTGACGGTTCGTCCCGATGCAGAGAACATTGGCCGCGAGTCGCCGAGCTCCGTCAGATAGTCGAGCACCTCACTCTCGATCCGTTTGAATACGTCGAGCGCCACGTAGAGGAAATTGCCCGACCCACAAGCGGGATCGAGCACGCGGTAACGAGTGAGGCGGTCGTAGAACGCCTGTACGATCGCGCGCGCCTCATTGACCTCTCTGTCGTTCTTGGCCGGATCTGCCGCGGCGAGGAGGGCCTGCACCTGCGCGCGCGCCAGATCCCACTCCTCACGCAACGGCTCCTCGATGGTCGGCCGCACCAGGCGTTCGACGTACGAGCGCGGCGTGTAATGCGCGCCGAGGCGGTGGCGCTCCTTCGGGTCGAGCGCGCGCTCGAGCAACGTGCCGAAGATGGCCGGCTCGACGTCGGCCCAGTCGGCCTTTGCGGCTTCGATCAGGATCCGCAATTGCGCACGATCGAGCGGTAACGCACGCGGGTCGGCGAAAAGCCCTCCATTGAACTGCGGCACGCGGTTCCCGCTGCGCCACAATGGACCGCCGACATCCATCCTCCTCCAGAGCTCTTCCACTTCGCCCGCGAACGCCTCCGGCTGGTGAATCCAGTGCTCCTCCAACGCCTCAGTGAACGGTCGTCCCTTCAGCAGGTCGACATCCTCCGCAAACATCGTGAAGAGGCAGCGCATCAAAAACTGCGCGACCCGCTTCGGCTCGTGCCCGCTCCGTTCCAGCTCCCGCGCGAGCAATGCCACATGCGCGGCGATCTCGCGCGTTACGCGGGCCGCGCGCCGCGCCGGATCGAGCGAGTACGGATCGGAGAAGATCGCCCGAAGTAACGCCACTGGCGATTTGGAGACGGAACTACTTACCTTGGGGGGGGGGG
>DASVRB010000534.1:0-4635 GCA_036388835.1 Thermoanaerobaculia bacterium
GTTGCTCTACGGAGTGAAAGCGGCGACTGGCGTCGCCGCACTCCAAACTACTGCTGGCGCGCCGAGTGAGCGCGAGCTCAGCGACACGTTGCTATCCGGCCACTCGAATCACAGTCCGCAAATGCCCGCTCCCTTTCTCCAGTTCATCGAGCACTCCATTCACCGCATCCGCTTCGAACGGGATGGTGCGGGTGATGGCGCGGGAGAGGTCGATCTGGCCGGTGCGGGCGAGCTCCATTAATTCGATTAATTCGGCGCGGGTGTGGTCGGAGCAGCCGATGATGCGGCGTTCGCGAATGAGCATGTCGGCGAAGGGGTCGAATTCGAATTTACGTAGGTTGATGGCGACGATCATGAGGCGGCCGCCGGGTGATAGTGAGCGCAATGCACTGTGGGCGACTTTGGCGTTGCCGGTGAATTCGATCGCTACGCTGACGCCCTGATTATTTGTCGCGGCGAGGATGGCTTCTTCGACGGAGCTGTTGCGGACGTCGAGCGGGGTGGCGCCGAAGCTGGCCGCGAGCTCGAGTTTTTCCGGGACGACGTCGACTGCAAATACCTGCGATGCGCCGAGGGCGTGGGCGAGTTGCACGGCGGAGACGCCGAGGCCTCCGAAGCCGAGGACCGCGACGGATTCGCCCTTTTTCAATTCCGAGAGACGGATGGCGTGATAGGCGGTGGCGGTCGAGCACATCATGATCGCGGCGACGTCGGAGCTCACTTCGTCGGGGATGGGGATGGCGTTCGCGGCCGGCATCACGATGCGCTGCGCGTACCCGCCGTCGCGCTCTTTCCCGAACATCCCCCCCTCGGGGCAGAACTGTTCGCCGAAGCGCTGACACCGCTCGCAGGTGCCGCAGGAGAACAGGTAGTGAAGCGCGACGCGCTGCCCTTCCCGCAGCTCGGACACACCGTCGCCCAGCGCGGAAATGACGCCCGCGACCTCGTGGCCGAGGGTGATCGGGAGATTCGTTTTGCCGGTGCCGGCGCGGTAATGCGCGTCGGTGTGGCAGATGCCGGCGCGATGGACGTCGACGACGATCTCGCCCGCCCCGGGGGAGAGGTCAGGGACGTCGGACGACTGCAGCGGCTGGGCGGGTGCGACGAGTCGGATCGCTTGCATGATCGCAATGGTATTCGGGACGCGTGCCGGGCCGGCGATGTCGAACGTAGAACGTAGAACGTAGAACACGGAACACGGAACGAGGCGGACGCGCGCGTGGAGGTCTGGAGAACCTGAACGCAGAACGCAGAATGCAGAATGAAGAATTGAGAACGAGGGCGCGACTGGGCGTCGTTCCGTGTCGGTGTTCTACCTTCTACCTTCCGCGGCGGCCGCCGGAATCTTGTGTGTCTTCGCGTATTCGCGCGCGAGCAGGGCGACGGCGGTAGGGCGTCCTTCTTTGTCGCGGATGAGCATCTGCACGACGTTGCCTTCACCGCCTGCGCTCTCTTCTGTGAAATCGCGATCGCCGATGGCGGCGACGGTGAGGAAGGAGGCGGTCCAGAAGCCGGCGGGGTCGTTGCGGGTGAGCCATTTCTGCACGGCGGCGGGAGTGGGGAGGCGGACGGCGAAGATCCAGTTCTGCAGGAAGGCGGTATGCGATGGCGGAACGGCCATCAATTTTTTCTCGAGCTCCGCGGCGGGCACCGCGTCGGGCTCGTAAACGTTCAATGAGCGATCGATGCGGATTGCGCCGACTGATTGTGCGCCGGCGCCGTAATAGATCTGCGGAATGAAGCCGGTCAGCGCGCTTGCGTCGACTGTACCGCTGAAGGATTTTCCGCTCTCCAGAAACGCGAGCTCGGCCTCGATCCATTGTGCTTTCCACCGATACCAGGCGCCGAGCTCCTGATCCGCCTGCATCATTGCGGCGTTGGCGTCGCGTAGCGTCTTCAATGTGGCCGCCGCCGCGGCGCGATCTTTGAGGTCGAATTGTTGAATATCAGCAATTTCCTCGGCGTATGCAGCAGCGGCGTGCTGTCGCTCAATGGCACCGCCGGCGCGGCGATAAAGCTCGATTGCGCGGCGCGGATCTTTGAGCGCGAAGCGTGTGGCAGAAGCGGCACGGCTGAGGAGTGTCATCCCATGCGAGCGCGCACCGCCGCGTCCGGACATGGCCGAGTCACGCTTGGCCAGTGCACTGTACGCGTCTGCCAGCGCAAGCGATTCACTGACGAAACGCTCAGGCGATGCGGCGAGCAGCTCATTGAGGGCATTTCTGCGCCTGTCGAGCGAGGCGAGCTCGTTCGAGCTGTCGACGGACTGGGCGTCGACTGTGAGCGCACAGGCGACTGCGAAGATGAGGGCGGCGGTGCGGGAGGAAAGGGAGGTCACGGCGGGAGTGTACGCGCTTGAACGTAGATTGTGCCCGCCTCCGGCGTTTGACACGGCGGGCGGTGACGCCTAACCTGACCGCCATAATGACAACTTTAAGGAGCTATTGATGCGCCGTCTGAATGTTTCGGTCCTCGGTCTTGCTCTGGCCTTTTTCCTGACTCTGCTCGCCGCCCCCTCGGCGCAGGCAATCAACAAGTACGAAGTCGACACGACGTACTACGACGAATGTCTCGACCAGATTTACGAGCGGGTCATCGGCTGCTTCGGTGAGGTCTACACCTGGGGCACCTCGTCGGCCGGTGCGGTGTACAAGAACGTCGTCCAGATCGAATGCGAAGGCAGCGGGTACTACAGCACGTGGTACGTCTGGAACGGGACGACCTGGGTGAAGTTGTCGGGGATGCCGCCGAACTGCTGATTTGTGACGATCGGAGTGCGACTGCGGCGCGATGCCGCAGTCGCAATCGTCGGACAGTTCCCCACCCAAAGGCGCGTGTTCCGCCGTGCCGTCAGTGCGACATCTCGGGATACGCACCGCGCCCTCAGCACCAGGTCCTCGACTACGCACGGGCTGACAGGTCGGTCGTGGAGTCGTACAGCGCGCTCGAGGCCGGGCCAGGCAGCGCCCGCCGCATTCTGTGTTCGCCGCGGGTTTCATTGCCGCTGCATTTCGTGTCTACCTCTTCATGATCAGCCGCGACAGTGTTTTGCGGATCGCCGCGAGTGTCTGTGCGGCCGTCATCGTGTCCGTCTTCGCGCTGCTGGTGTGGCTGCTGTTCTTCGAGAAAGTGTGGCGGGAGGTCTGGCCCGCGGTACCGCGGGCAGGCGGCTTTGCGGCGTTCTCGATCCTCGAATGGGTTGTGCTCCTGGCGCCGGGTCTTGGCGTTGCGTGCGGCGCTGCGGCGCTGGTCGCGGCGCGTCGCGGAGAGGAGCGGGCGGCGGGAATTGTCCCGGCCATTCTGATCTGCATGCTGGCGGCCGCTTGCTATTGGCCGTTCTCCTCAATGACGACCGAGCGGGTCGATCGCGTGCGTGGTCGGGTGTCCGAGCCGCTGATTCCGGCCCAGGCTCTCGGGAACGTCGTCATGGTGACGTATGCGCTTTGCGCTGTGTTCGTAATGGTCACGGGCACGCGCCGCACTCCGCTGCTCACGCGGCAGGTGTGTCGGGCGGTGATCTACGTGCTGACCGGTCTGCTCTTCAATCTGTACGTGCTGTTTGTGGTGCTCCCGATCACGAACGGCTGGAGCCCCGCCGATTGGGAGCGGACCGAACTCCTGATTGCGTTTCGGCCTTGCCGCGAAGCAGTGGTGTGGCTCGAGACCTCGGGAGCGGATCGGCGATGGCTTCCGTATGGACGAATCGATGGGGTGTGGGGCCGCTTCTCCGACCCGCGTGCGCCGCGCCCGTTCCGTGAAGCCGTTTCGATGACGAGCCAGTGGCAGCGGGCCTACGTCTGGGCCACGATGGACGATCTGAGCGATGCACGCGTCCGTCGCGATGATCCGGCGGTCGTGCAGTGTGACGATCGTGTCCGTACGGAACCCGTTGCGCCCGCGCAATGGCATGAGGTCGGTCTGCGGTGGAGTTACTGAACGGAGAAAGTCGAACATTGAACAGTGAGCGCGCTCCGTGTTCTACGTTCGCCCTTTCGTCCCACACTGTTATCGTGGGCGCATGAAGCGCATCGCGCTGTTGATCGCAACACTCATCACGATGTCCATGAACGCAGCCACCACCATCATCCTGGTTCGTCACGCCGAGAAGGCGGCGGTGGGTGGCGACATGCCGCTCAGTGAGGCGGGGTCGGCGCGGGCGAAGGAGCTGGCGCGGGTGCTGGCGGATGCGCGGGTCAGCGCGATTTATGCGACGCAGTACCGCCGCACGCAGGAGACGGTGGCGCCACTGGCGAAGGCGCTCGGCGTCAAGCCGAAGATCATCGAGGCGGGCGGCAAGGAGTATCCGCAGACTGTGGTGCGCGAGGTTCTCGCGAATCACAAGGGGAAGACGGTGCTGGTGGCGGGTCACTCCAACACGACTGTCGATGTGCTGACGGAGCTCGGGATGAAGGATCCGCCGTTCATCCCGGAGCCTCAGTTCGACGATCTGTTCGTCTGCACGATCGAGGATGCGCCGCCGGCGACGTGCGTCGCGTTGCGATACGGGGCGGCACGGCCAGGGGCCGCTGTAAGCCAGACGTTCCTGAAGCATTAGCCGGCGCGGCCGCGGCTGCACAACCTCCGTCATCCTGAGCTTGAGCGAAGGGTCTCAGCCGCGACGGCCGTCGCAGTTTG
>DASVRB010000535.1:0-35436 GCA_036388835.1 Thermoanaerobaculia bacterium
ACACCTGATCGAGCTTCTGCTCGAGCCGCGTGAGCCGCTCGTCGAAGTCGCCGCTCTCGAGCTCGGCGACCAGATCCCAGAACACCGGATCGCTCGGCGCGTTGCGCTGCGGCCGCTGGCGGCGGCTGATCGTCGTATCGCCGTCGACCTCTTCCGGATAGCAGCGCTCGATCATCGTGCTGATCGAGCTTTCCGGCGCGATCAGCGGCGCGACGGTCATGCCGATCTCTTTTTCGAGGCGGGTCAGGACCTCGACGTCGGTGGGGTCGACCATCGCCACTTCGACGCGGTCGGCGTCGAAACGCACAGGCACCGCCTTGCACTCGATCGCGGTCGCGCGTGAGAGCTTGCGCAGAGCTTTTTTCGGGATGTCGACGTGCAGGAGGCTGATGCAGGGGACGTCGATCTGCTTGGAGAGGAACGCCGCGAGGACGTTCTCGTCGATGAACTTGAGGTCGACGAGAGTGGAGCCGAAGCGCTTGCCGGTCTGCTTCTGTCCCGCCAGCGCAACTTCCATCTGAACCTCGTCGATGAGGTTTGCCGCAATCAGCATCTCGCCGAGGTTTTGCCGGTGCATGCGCGGCACATCGTACCCTCTCCCGGCATTACCGGGAGAGGGTCGTGCTCATGCGTTTAGACGGTGCGGTACGGCATGCGATGGCGCCTGTATGCGCGATAGCCGCCGATCAATCCGAGGATCACTCCGAGACGGCCGAGACCCACCATGCGCGCTGCGCCGCGAGCCGACGACTGCCCCATCTTGAATGCGAAAATCCCTTTGAGAATGTTCAGCATGTGCCCTCCATTTCACCTCTCTACATTGCAACCGGAAGGCCACTTTTGACGCGTGCTAAACCGTTGATTCGGTGAGATTTAGCAGCGCGAAAAAGGCGTAGCCGGACGCGAATAGTGAGAGGAACGGAAGCGCCGTCCAGTAGCCGCGCGCAGCGAACGCGATCATCGTTCCGATGAAGAAAATCGCCAGCGCCGCCTCCGCGATGCCGCGGAGATTTCGTTTGCGCGAGGAGATCGCGACGCCGGCATCGCCGGCCTTCGGCGTCCGCTCGAAAAAGCCGCCGCGCTCGAACAATCCTTCGACGACCGCGCTCGCGTTGCGCACCGCCATCCCGACGCCCACCGGCAACACCGCGAGGAGCTCGCGCAGCGACGGCGCGGCGCGTCCGGCCCAGCGCTGACCTTCGCGATAGAAGAGGAGCACCGAGCCGCTCGATGCGGCGAAGAGCGCGAGGTCGATGAGGAACGTCCACGCCAGCGCGTGCTCGTAACGCACCAGCATCGCCGGCACGATCACCAGCGCGAGCACGACGCTCAGCAGGTAGGCGGCGTTGTTCGTCAGATGAAACAGCGCTTCCACTTTCGTCGCGCGCGGCAGCTCGCTCGCGACGATGCCGCGGAGCACTTTGCGCGCGGTCTGAATCGAGCCTTTGGCCCAGCGATGCTGCTGGTCCTGAAATCCGCGCAATGCGGCCGGAAGCTCGGCCGGCACCTCGACGTCGCTCAGGAACACGAACTCCCATCCGGCGAGCTGCGCGCGGTAGGAGAGATCGAGATCTTCGGTGAGCGTCGACGACGACCAGCCGCCTGCTTCTTCGATCGCCTCGCGCCGCCACACGCCGGCGGTGCCGTTGAAGTTGAAAAAGCGTCCGCCGAAATTGCGCGCGGCCGATTCGACCGCAAAGTGCGCGTCGAGAAAGAGCGCCTGCACGCGTGTGAGCAGCGACTGATCGCGATTGAGATGCGTCCAGCGCGCCTGCACCATCCCGACGCGCGGATCTGCAAAGTACGGAACGGTGCGCAACAGGATGTCGGGCGGCGGAACGAAATCGGCGTCGAAGACGGCGAACAAGGCGGCGTTGCTGCGCGCCATGCCGTGCGCGAGTGCGCCTGCTTTGAAGCCATCGCGCGCGTCGCGGCGGATGTGCACGATGCGCGCGTCACGCGCGGCCGCTGCCGCGACGAGGCTCGACGTTTCGTCGGTCGAATCGTCGAGCACCTGGATCTCGAGCGCGCCGGGATACTCGATGCGCGTCACCGCTTCGAGCAAGCGCACGACGACGTTCGGCTCGTTGTAGAGCGGCAACTGGACCGCGACCGGCGGCGCGTCGCTGCCGCGCACGCGCCGCGGCTCCGGCGAGCGCCTGCGCAATCTGACAAGATGGAAACGATGGATGCTGTAGACGGCGAGGACGCTGAGCACGAAGTAATACAGCGTCAGGATGGCCGCTTCGGCAGCGTTCATGGAGTGGCGCTGATTCTACTCGCCGCCGCACTCGCGCTCGCGCCGGCAGCGACCGCGCGATTCGGCTTCCGCGGCTTCGTCGCGATTTACGTGTGCGCGGCGATCGCCTGGTTGCCGCTGGTGCGGCGCTCGCTGCCGCTCGGCGCGACGATCGTCATCGCCATCGTGCTGCGCGCACTCTTTCTGTTCGAGGAGCCGCGCCTCTCCGGCGACGTCTATCGCTATCTCTCCGACGGCCGCGTGCTCTGGAGCGGCGGCAATCCGTACGCGTACACGCCGACGGATCCGCGCATCAATCATCCGGAGATCCGCTCGATCTATCCGCCGCACGCGCAGTTGATGTTCGCGCTGGTGCACGAGCTCACGCCGTGGCGTCTGCTGCTGATTGCGGCCGACGTCGCGTGCATCGTGCTGTTGCGGCGTCGCGGCGCGCTCGCGTTCGCAACGTGTCCGCTCGTGATCATCGAAGGAACGTGGAGCGCACACATCGACGCGCTCGCGGCGGTGTTGCTTGCGTTTGCGTTCGCGCGTCGCTCATCGGTGGCGGCGGCGTTTGCGTCGGGACTGAAGATCATTCCGCTGGCGGCGATGCCGGTGCTGTTTCGCCCACGCGTGCCGCCGCTCGTCTTCTTCGCCGCGCTGCTGCTGCCGTTCGTGCCGTTCGCCTGCGGGCCGCTGATGCCCGGCATGCGCGATTACGCGACGCGCTGGATCTTCAACTCGCCGCTTTACGACCTGGTGCGCGCGCTCGTGGAGCTGATCCCGACCAAGACGATCTGGACGCATCATCCGCTGCGCATCGAGTTGATCTCGGACGTCGTCTATCGCCACCTCTATCCCGACTTCATCACCCGCGCGATGCTCGCGGCGATTGCGTTGGGCGCGATCGCGATCGCGCGGCGCGGCACGAGTGCAATCGCGGCGTTGCTGGTCTGCTCGCCGGCGATTCATCCGTGGTACTGGCTGACGCTCGTGCCGCTCGCACTGCTCGAGCGCAGTCGCTGGCTTTACGTCGCGCTGCTGATGCCGCTGTCGTATCTCTTGTACGACGACGTCTCGAAGTGGCTCGTGTACGCGGCTTACGCGTGCTCGGCTTTGAGCGCTCTCGTCATCAGCCGCTGGAGACCGCCGCGCGGCGACTCGTTTTCGTAAAGCACGCGGTACATCTCGCTGGCGATCGGCATCTCGATGCGATGTCTCTCCGAGATCTGCCGCGCGGACTTGGACGTCTTGATCCCCTCGGCCACGAACTTGACGTCGCGCAGGATCTCTTCGAGCGTCTTGCCCTGGCCGAGTTGCACGCCGACCGTGCGGTTGCGCGACAGCGCGCCGGTGCAGGTGAGCACGAGATCGCCCATGCCGGCGAGGCCGGCGAATGTTTCGAGGCGACCGCCGAGCGAGAGGCCGAGGCGCGTCATCTCGTGCAGGCCGCGCGTGATCAGCGCGGCGGTGGTGTTCGAGCCGAGGCCCATCCCTTCGAGCACGCCGGCAGCGATGGCGATCACGTTCTTCAGCGAGCCGGCCAGCTCGACGCCGACCACATCGTCGGAGTGATACAGCCGGAACGCGGCGCACGACATCACCTGCTGCACTTCCTGCGCAAAATCGACGTGCTTCGAGGCGATGACCGCGGCCGTCGGATCGGCGCGCGCTGTCTCGACGGCGAACGTCGGTCCCGACAAAACGGCGAACGCGGCGAGCTGTTCGCCGAGAACGTGCGCGGTGACTTCCGACATCCGGTCGAGCGTCTCGTTCTCGATACCCTTGGTGCCGGAGATGACCTTCACGCGATCGCGCAGAAACGGGCGGAGATTCGTCAGCACCTCGCGGTAGTGGTGGCTCGGCACGACCATGAACATCGTGTCGGAGAAGCGCGCCGCCTCTTCGAGATCGTTCGTTGCGTGGACCGTTGCGCCGAGTGCGTGACCGCCGAGGTAGTCGGGATTCGCGCCCGTTTCGCGGATCGTCGCAGCCACTTCCGGATCGTGCGCCCACAACACCACCTCGTTGCCGGAGCGCGCGGCGGTGATCGCCATCGCGGTGCCGAACGAGCCGGCGCCGATGATCGAGATCCTCATTCGCGCTCCTTCTTCTGACCGAGCTTTCGCTCGCTGCCGTGCACGAGGCGCGCGATGTTCTCGTGATGTTTGAGGATCACGGCGATGGCGATACCGACGCTCATCACGATGTGCCAGAACGGCGCGTCGTTCGCGAGAAACCGGAAGAGGAGCGGAATCGAAGCCGCGCCAACGATCGACGCGAGCGACACGAAGCGAAACGCGAGCAGCACGATCGCGAACACCAGCACCGTGCCGGCGGTGACGATCGGATTGAGCGCCGTGACGACGCCGATGCCGGTCGCCACCCCTTTGCCGCCGTGGAAGCGCAGCCACACCGGAAACATGTGCGCGAGCACCGCGAGCAGCCCCGCGCCTGCGATCCAGAGCTCGCGCGACTGCCACGGCTGCACGCCCGGATCGAACGGCCACTGCGGCAGCGACACGATGTACCGCGCGATCGCCACGACTGCATAGCCTTTGGCGATGTCGAGCAGCAGCGCGAGGATGCCGGGCATCCGGCCGGCCGTGCGCGCAACATTCGTCGCACCGACGTTGCGGCTCCCATGCTCGCGCACGTCCTTCCCCACCACGAGCTTGACGATCAGGAAGCTGAACGGAATCGATCCGATGAGATACGCGAGCGCGACCAGCGCCACCGGCAACATGCGGCGCTTATTGTAGTTGCAGCGCGAGCAGGACCGCGGCCCGGAACGACGGCGGGTGAATGGCCGGATAGCGGTAGAGATTCGGCTCGATCAGTTCGAAATACGCGAGCGCTCTCTGCCGATCGACCACGCCGGCTGCGAGCATCTCCGCGACGTCCGCCAGATCTTTGCGATGACCGCGCTCGATCTTCGCCAGCGCCTGCGAGGTAGAAGTCGTAGTGGTGGAACGACAGTGATGCTTCGCGCGCGATGAAGAGGCTTCGCTCCTCCCACCCCGGCAGCGGCGGGATGAAATCGGCGGGCGACGCGAGCTCGACGTTCACGTCCAACTCTTCCTTCAGCTCGGGGATGGCGCGCATGACGCGATCGTCGTCAGGAAGGATCTTGATGTCGATGTCCAGCGTGCTCGAACGCCATTCGAGCAGGACCGCGGACGCGCCGCCGGTGAGGTACACGCGACCCGATGCGGCTGACCGCGTGGCGAGCACGCGCATGAACTGGCGGACACGGTCGGCGGTTACCGGCTCACGCATTCGGCGGCGCGCTCGAAGCTGACCAGGCGGCGGATCAACGCGTTGTACTGCGAATGCGCGGCGTCGCCGTGCGTCGCGGCGAGCTTCTCGTACAGCCGATCCTCCGGAAACTCCGGCGTGTCCTCGACGTCGAATCCGAGCCGCCGCAACCGCGGTGCGCCGATCAACACGAGCAGCGCAGCGATGGAGTCGACGCCCGACTCCAGATCGCGTAAGCCTTCACGGATCAGGTCAGCGCCGGGTAAGGCGTCGGAGATTTCGCGCATCGCTCCAACAGCTTAAACCCCGTCGAACGCGTTCTCGAGATCGGCCAGGAGGTCTTCGAGGTCTTCGATGCCGACGCTGATGCGGACGAGGCCGGGCGTGATGCCGAGGCGCTTGCGCATTTCGACCGGGACGGAACCGTGGGTCATGCTCTCGGGGTGCGAGATCAGCGTCTCGACGCCGCCGAGCGATTCGGCGAGCGCGCAGAGACGGACGCGATCGAGGAACTTCTTGGCGTTCTCAAACGAGCCGAGGTCGAAGGAGATCATCGAGCCGAAGCCGTTCATCTGCCGCTTCGCCAGCTCGTGCTGGGGGTGATCGGGAAGGCCGGGGTAGTAGACCTTCTGCACTTTCGGTTGATTGACGAGGTAATTCGCGACGGCGTTGCCGTTCGCCTCGTGCTGCTTCATGCGCACCGCGAGCGTCTTCGTTCCGCGCAGGACGAGCCACGAATCGAAGGGGGAGAGAATCGCGCCGACCGCGTTCTGCAGAAAGCCGATCTGCTCCGCGATCTCGTCGGAGTTCGAGACCACCACGCCGCCGACGGAGTCGGAGTGACCGTTCAGGAACTTGGTCGTGGAGTGCACGACGATGTCGGCGCCGAGCTCGATCGGGCGCTGGATGTACGGCGAGCAGAAGGTGTTGTCGACCACGACCAGCGAGCCGTTCTTGTGCGCGACGTCCGCGCACGCGGCGAGGTCGGTCACGGTCATCATCGGGTTGGTCGGCGTTTCGAGAAACACGATGCGCGTGTTGGGGCGCAGCGCGTTTTTCACCGCATCGACGCTCGCGGTGTCGACGTACGTGAACTGCAGTCCGTACTTTTCGAGCACGCGGCTGAAGAGGCGATACGAGCCGCCGTACATGTTCTCGCCGGCGACGACGTGATCGCCCGACTTGAGCATGCGGAAGACGGTGTCGGTGGCCGACATGCCGGACGCGAAGCAGTGGCCGTACTTGCCGCGCTCCAGCGCCGCCAGGTTCGCCTCGAGCGCCGAGCGCGTCGGGTTCTTCGTGCGCGCGTACTCGTATCCCTTGTGGCGCCCGAGCTCCGGCTGCACATAAGTGGAGGTCTGGAAGATCGGAATCGTGACCGCGCCGGTTTGCGGCTCCGGCTCCTGGCCGGCGTGGATGCAATCAGTTGCGAAAGCCATGTTTGCTCGCTTTGCTCGCTCGGATGATGAATCGATTTACTGGATTGAGAATTGAGGATTGAGGATTGAGGAAGAAGACCGAGAGGATCGTACCGCTTCCTCAATCCTCAATCCTTAATCCTCAATCCAGCTCAGACCGCCGGATCGGCCGGGGTTTCCTTGCGCCATTTCGAGAAGATGCCTTTCGACATGTAGCGCTCGGCGGCGTCGGGGATGACGGTGACGACGCGCTTGCCGCGGCCGAGGCGTTGCGCGACCTGCAATGCGGCGGCGACGTTCGCGCCGGCGGACGAGCCGCCGAGGATGCCCTCTTCCTTCGATAATCTGGCCACCATCGCGTACGCCGGCTCGTCGAAGATCGTGATCACTTCGTTCGCCAGCGACATGTCGAGGACCGGCGGGATGAACGACGCACCGATGCCTTCGACGTCGTGCGGGCCGGCTTTCCCACCGCCGAGAACGGACCCCTCGGGCTCGACGATCGCGCAGAAAAGGTCGGGCAGTTTTTCGCGCAGAAAACGGGCGACGCCGGTGAACGTGCCGCCGCTGCCGGCGCCGGCGACAAAGGCGTCGATCCGTCCTTCCATCTGTTCCCAGATCTCGGGGCCGGTGGTTTCGTAATGCGTTTCCGCATTGAAGGTGTTGCGGAACTGCTGCGGGACGTACGAGTTCGGAATCGTGGCCGCGAGCTCTTCCGCTTTTTCGATCGCCGCTTTGATCCCGCCGTCACCGGGCGTGAGGATCACCTCGCCGCCGAGGGCCTGCATCACTTCGCGCTTCTCGCTCGAGAAGTTTTCGGGGACACAGAGGATGACGCGATAGCCCTTCTGCACGCCCGCCAGCGCGAGTCCGACGCCGGTGTTGCCCGCCGTCGGCTCGATCACCGTGCCGCCCGGTTTGAGCAGCCCGTCGCGCTCGGCGCGCTCGATCATGCCGACGCCGATGCGGTCTTTGACCGAAAAGCCGGGATTGAAGAACTCGAGCTTCGCGAAGATCTCGGCGTCGTCGGCACCGGTGATGTGCCGCAGGCGGACGATCGGCGTGTTGCCGATGAGACCGAGGATGCTGTCGACGGGGCGGGGATTGGGGCGAGTCAAGCGGCGCGGATCATAAAGCAAAACGCACAAACAAAAACGGCCGGCGTTGCCGCCGGCCGGATTCAGTTCGGTTGGTTTGTCGAAGGGTTGGGGGTCGGTTACTACGCCCAGCTCGAGCTGCGGCTGTTCGTGCGGCGCTGGTTGTAGCAATCGCGGCAATAGACCGGCTTGCCGCTGACAGGCGTGAACGGGACTTCGGTCGGGATGCCACAGCTGTCGCAGGTGACACTGACCATCTGGCGCGAGCGGCCTTCGCCGCTGCCACCGTCGCGGGACGTCTTACGCTTGTCGCGGCAGTTCTTGCAACGCTTCGGTTCGTTCGTGAATCCGCGCTCGGCGTAGAACGCCTGTTCGTTACGGCTGAAGATGAACTCCTGGCCGCAGTCAGCGCAGTTGAGGGATTTGTCGTTGAAAGTGTCCATGAAACCTTGATCTCCTAAACGGTTGTTGCGTGAAAGTCTGTTGCCGCAGCGTTGGAACGTGCGGGGGGCCGCGACATTGCCCCCGCTAGTCTTGGATGTTGACTACGAGTTGCTATGAATCGACCCCCTTCCGAACTTCGGAAACAAAACACCCCCGAACGAACGCCGCTGTCCGAAATGGAGGTGTCGATTGATCCCGATGGCAGGCCTTTTAGCATAGTTTTCGAAAGGAAGGCAACGCGGAACGCCATCCCTCCAAATAACGAACGTCAAGGTGTTGACCATTGAAAACAGCCAATAAAATTCGGGTCGGACCGGCCGGCTGGAGCTACACCGATTGGGAAGGTGTGGTCTATCCGCCGCACAAATCGAAGTTCGATCACCTCGCCTATCTGGCGTCGTTTTTCGACACGATCGAGATCAATTCGCCGTTCTACCGGATCCCTCCGCCGACGCATGCGCGAAGCTGGGTTCGCCGCGTTTCCGAGAACCCCGACTTCAAGTTCACGACGAAGGTGTTTCGCGGTTTCACGCACGAGGCCGCGAAGCTCGCACCGGCCGACGTCAAAGCGTTCCGCAACTACCTCGATCCTCTGATGGAGGCCGATCGCCTCGGCGCGATCCTGCTGCAGTTCCCCTGGAGCTTCAAAAACTCGCCGGAGTCGTGCGAGAAGCTGTCGGCACTTTTCAAGGAGTTCGGCGAGTACCCGAAAGCGCTCGAAGTCCGCCACTCGACCTTTCAAAACGAGGAGTTCTTCGACTTCCTCGGCGAGCACGACGTGGCGTGGGTGAATGTCGATCAGCCGCTCTTCGACAACTCCGTCAAACCATCCGACACCGTCACCGGCCCTCTCGCCTACGCCCGCTTCCACGGCCGCAATTACGAGAAGTGGTTCGCGCACAAAGAATCGTGGGAGCGCTACAACTATCTCTACACGCAGAAAGAGCTCGAGCCGTGGGTCGAGCGGATCGAAACGATGGCCAAGAACAAGGACACGTACGTGGTGACGAACAACCACTTCCGCGGACAGGCGATCGTGAATGCGGGCGAGATCCGAGAGTCGCTCGGTCTCGAGAACACGCTGCCGCCGCAGTTGAAAGAGGTGTATCCGGATCGGGTGTCCTCTTAGTTCCTCGGCGCTGCGCGCCTGTGCCTCGGTTCCTCGGCGCTACGCGCCTGTTCCTCGGAGGAGACGGAGGAGACATGCGATCTCACTCCGAGGAACCGAGGAACCCGAGGAACAGGCGCGCAGCGCCGAGGAACTCGGAGGAACTCCAACCCCATGTACGATTCGCGCCCCATGACCCGTAAGAAACGCGTGATCGGCACGGCCGGGCACATCGATCACGGCAAGACTTCACTCGTTCGCGCGCTCACCGGCACGGATACGGATCGCCTTCCGGAAGAGAAGCGTCGCGGGATCACGATCGATCTCGGGTTCGCGAGCTGGTTCACCGACGAATACCAGATCGGGTTCGTCGACGTGCCGGGGCACGAGCGGTTCGTGAAGAACATGCTGGCCGGCATCGGCGGCATCGACAGCGCGCTGCTGGTGGTCGCGGCGGACGAGTCGATCAAGCCGCAGACGCGCGAGCATTTCGCGATCTGCAAGCTCCTCGGCATCGGCACGGGTCTGGTCGCAATCACGAAGAGCGATCTCGTCGATCGCGACATCCTCGAGCTCGTGCGCCTCGAGATCGAAGACCTCGCCGCCGGCAGTTTTCTCGAAGGAAAACCGATCGTCCCGGTCAGCTCCACGACCGGCGCCGGACTCGACGACCTGCGCGCAGCGATCGTGGCGTCCGTGTCATCCGTGCAGGATCGCGACGCCAACACGCGCGTCTTCCGTCTGCCGATCGATCGCGTCTTCACGATGAAAGGCTTCGGCTCCGTGATCACCGGCACGACGTACGCCGGCCGCGTGCGCATCGACGATGAAGTGGAAGTGCTGCCGAGCGCGAAACAGAGCCGCGCGCGTGCGATCCAGGTTCATGGCGAGTCGCGCGATGAAGCGTCGGCCGGCGAACGGACGTCGATGAACCTCGCCGACGTGGCGGTCGAAGAGCTGCAGCGCGGGCAGCAGGTGCTGCATCGCGGCACGCTCCGCCCGTCGCAGATCATCACCGTGAGGCTCGAGCTGCTGCCGGATGCGAAGCCGCTGAAGGAACAGACGCGCATCCGCTTCCATCATCTGTCTGCCGAGGTGCTCGGAACATTGCGCTTCGTCGACGGCACCGGCGGCGAGCTCCAGCCGGGCGAAGTGGCGGTCGCGCAGGTGCGACTCGAATCGCCGATCGTCGGCACCGCCGGCGACCGGTTCGTGATCCGGCGCTACTCGCCCGCGTTCACCATCGGCGGCGGCACGATCCTCGACGCGCATCTTTCGAAGCTGAGCCGCGGCACGCGTCCGGAGATCCTCGACACGCTCGCCTCAGGAACACTGAGCGAGAAGGTCGAACTGCTCGCCAAACTGCAGGGACTGCGCGGCGTGTCGCTCGAAGAGCTGCAGGCGCGCACCGGCATCCGCATCGAGACGCTCACCAAAGAACTGCGCGGCGTGACGAACGTGCAGAAGACCGGAACGACGTTCCTCCACAACGACGTCATCGCCGACTTCCGGCGCCGCGCGATGGACTTTCTCGGGCAGTACTTTGTCGACCACAAAGTCGCGACGAACGTGCCGAAGAGCGAGTTCGTGCAGAAGCTCATCCCGAGCGGCGCGCCGGTCAACTACCTGCTCAACGATCTCGCGAAAGAGCAGATCGTCAACGTGCAGGGCGACGCACTCGACATCCCCGGCCGCTCCAAAACGCTCGGCGGCGCGGAGGGCGAGCTCGCGCGCAACATCGAGTCGGTGTATCTCGAAGCAGGCCTGCAGACGCCGGCCACCTCGATCCTCATCAAGTCGATTCCGCAGCGGCCGAAAGTCATCGAAGGCGTGATCGGCTTCCTGGTGAAGAACGGCACGCTGATTCGCCTCGCGGAAGGCGTCTACCTGCACCGCGACGTCATCGCCGCGGCGCGCGCGAAGCTCGGCGAAAAAAAAGGTCAGACCATCGACGTCGGTGCGTTCAAGGATCTGTTCGGCATCTCGCGAAAAGTGGCCATTCCGTTGCTGGAGTTTTTCGACCAGGCCGGCGCCACCAAACGCAACGGCGATACAAGGCTGGTACTCTGACCGGCAACATGTCCCGTTTCCTGATCACGATCCTGCTTCTCGTTGCTACTGCAGTCCAGGCCGCCGAACAGAAGAAAGCGAACCGCGTGAGTGTGCCGCGCGTGCAGGCGGTCCCCACCATCGACGGCAAGCTGAGCCCGAAAGAATGGACGAGCGCCAGGCAAGTTGCGCTCGCCGATGGCGCACACGCGCGCCTGCAGCACGACGGACGCTTCCTCTACATCGCGCTGATCGGAAAGCGCGCCGGCATCGGCAGCATCTGCACGCCGAACGGCACTCAGAGCCAGGTGCGCGTGCTTCACGCTTCCGCCGGCCTCGGCACCGCGGTGTACGACAAGAAAGGCGACAAGTGGTCGCTGACGCGCGGCTTCACCTTCACGAACCGCGACACGTCGAACAGCCAGACCGGCATCAAAGACAAGAAAGCCTTCCTCGCTGCCGAGGGATGGTTCGCGAATACCCATCCCGCCGGAACCATGGAGCGCGAGTATCAGCTGCCGATCGGCGGCCGCCGCGAGGTGCCGCTCGTGCTCTCGTTCATGAGTTTCCTCGGTCCGAACGAGCTCGATCTCGATGCGTGGCCGGAGACGGTCACCGACGCGTGCGTCGAGCTCGATCTCGCCGGCGGCTGGACGGAGCGCGAGTACACGTTTGCCCCTGAGACGTGGGGCATCGCGGTCATCGACTAGCTCTTCTTCTTTTTCTTCGGAGGCGCCGGCTTCGGCGTGATGTCCTCGTAGTCGCGAGGCACAGCGAGCGCCCCCTCGGCCACGCTGCGCTGCTCGATCGAGACCACCGCGCGCTCGATCACCATCTTCTGATTGCCGTACGTGATCTCCGAGCGGTCGAGCATCGGGAAGCCACTCGTTGCCAGCAGCGCCTCATCGACCGCACGCATCATCGGTGCGAGTGGCGAAGAGGGCGGCGCGCTCGCGTGAATCATCGCGAAGAGCCCTTTCGGAATCGATGGATGCTCGGCGAGCCAGAGCTCGCGTCGATAGCCGCCGTGCTCGATGATGCTCTGCGTGGCGTTCACGCCGTGCAGCGGTTTGGTGGTGCTGGTAGCGCGGAGGCGCAGTCGCGGATAGTGCGGCGGCAGCGCTGAAGCGATGGCAGCGCGGCGCTGGCGTGTGGCGTCGGCGAGTTTCTCGACGCGGATCGTTTTCGCGACGTCGTCGATGAAGGTGATGGTGTTTGCCTTCGTGTCGAAGAGACGCCATGTGTCCTGTTCGGCAGTGTGGCGTGCGCGGTCGCCGACGATCATCACCGCATGCGTCTGCGTCTGCTTCGGCGGCTCAATGGTGGTGCGAATCGTGACGACCGTCGCCTGCACCTGCGGTCCCGCGGCGCGGCGCGCGGTGGTGCTCGGCGGCGCCTGCTGCTTGCACGCGAGACCGAGTGCGACGACGAGTACGAGCGGTATCCGGTAGCGCAACATCAGCGGCGCACTCGCGCGGCGCCCGCGGGCCACCAGCGCTGCCGGTCGAACCGGCTATTCCTTCGCGTCAAACCAGCTCTTCCCATAATGCGCATCGACCGCGAGCGGCACCGCCAGCGGGAAGACGTTCTCCATCGTTTCTTTCACGATTCCCGCCACGTCGGGCGCACTCGCTTCGGGTGTTTCGATGACGATTTCGTCGTGCACGGTCAGCAGCATCCGCGCACCGGAAGAGTGCGCGGCGAGGTTCCGCTCGAGCGCGATCATCGCCATCTTCAGAATGTCGGCGGCCGTTCCCTGAATCGGCGCGTTCGTGGCCATCCGCTCCGCGTTCCCGCGAACGGTAAACGAGCGATTCTGAATCTCCGGGATGTACCGCACGCGCCCGAACAGCGTCGTCACTTTTCCGGTCGCACGCGCCTCGTCGAGCGTCCGATCGAGGTACTCCTGAATTTTCGGATAGCGCGCAAAGTACGCCTCGATCCAATCCTTCGCCTGACCGGTCGAGATGTTCAACTCGTTCGACAGGCGGAAGGACGACATGCCGTACAGCACGCCGAAGTTGATGACCTTTGCCGCGCGGCGTTGCTCCGCGGTCAGCTCTTCCGGCGCGATGTTGAACATCTTCGACGCGGTCGCGCGATGAATGTCGTCGCCGCGGCGGAAGGTCTCGATCAGCGACTCATCTCCGGAGATGTGCGCGAGGATGCGCAGCTCCACCTGCGAGTAATCAGCGGAAAGGAGCACCGAGCCTTCATCCGCGACGAACGCCTTCCGGATCTCACGGCCCGTTTGCGTGCGAATCGGGATGTTCTGCAGATTGGGATCGGAGGATGAGAGGCGCCCGGTCGCCGCGACGGCCTGATTGAAGGTCGTGTGCACGCGGCCGTCGCGGCCGACGAGCTGCGGCAACGCGTCGACGTACGTCCCTTTCAACTTGTGCAGCTCGCGATGCAGCAGGATCAGCTCCGGCACTTTGAAGCCGTGGCTCGCAAGCTCCTGCAGCACTTCGACGCTCGTCGAATAGCTCTTGGTGGTCTTGGTCTTTTTGAGCACCGGGTACTGCAGCTTCTCGAACAGGATGTGCCCGAGCTGCATCGGCGAGTTGATGTTGAACTCCTGCCCCGCCTCGGCGTAGATGCGCGTTTCGAGATCGGCGAGCTGCACGCCCATCGTGTTCGACATCTGGCGCAGCAGATCGACGTCGACGCGAATGCCGCGATCTTCCATCGCGCCGAGGACGGGGAAGAGCGGCATCTCGATCCGTTCGTAGATGTCGGCGAGCGCGGCGTCGCGGCGCAGCTCGGGCTCGAGCATCGTGCGAAGCGCGAACGTAACATCCGACTTTTCGCCGAGGTATTGCTGATAGGGAGTGAGTTGCGTCGAGCCGATCTCGTGATCGAGCGCGAAGAGCGGCGCCGTCTTCGCGACGTCTTTGCGCGCGAGCACATCCTGCTTCAGGCGATCGCGCGCGATGTTCGGCAGCGCGTGGCTCGGCAGGCCGGGATTGATGACGTACGACATCAGCATCACGTCGGTCCACTTCGACGGGACCGGAAGCGCGGCCGCGCGCAGACGCCGCGTCTGCGCTTTCGCGTCGTACGTCACGATCTCGCGGTCGCTCGCGAGCAACTCGCGCAGCGCGGCGGTCAGTTCGTCACTGCCGCCGAGCGCTTTCGTCAGAGGGATGAGCAGCGAATCGGATGCGCGCACCGACAGCGCGGCGGCGATCGGCGCGTCGAACCCTTCCGGCGTCTCCGGCTCGAGCCAGAGCGAAAGCGAATCGGTGCCCTCGACGTATTCGCGGACCTCGTCCGCGGATGCGGCGATACGGAAGTCCTTCACCGACGGCGGCGCCTGCGGCAGGAACTCCTGCATCAGCGACGCGAACTCGAGCCGCGAGAAGATGTCGTGCAGCTTCGGGCGATCTGGGTCGGTGCGCTTCAGCGTCTCGAAGTCGATGGCCAGGTCGAGATCGCACTTGATGCGGGCGAGATCGCGCGACAGATACGCCTTCTCTTTGTTCTCTTCGAGCGCCTTCCGCTGCGCCGCTTTCTTGATCGCGTCGAGATTCTCGTAAATCCCGTCGAGCGAGCCGAATTGCTGGATCAGCCCCTTCGCCCCTTTTTCGCCGATGCCCGGCACGCCCGGGATGTTGTCGATGGCGTCGCCCCAGATGGCCATGACGTCGACCACTTTTTCCGGCGGCAGACCGAACGCTTCTTCGACGCCTTTCGTGTCGTACAGAACGTCGCGGCCGGTGTGATAGAGCCGGATGCCGTCGCCGACGAGCTGGAAAAAATCTTTGTCGCTGGTGGCGATGACGACGTCGTAGCCGCGATCGCGCGCGGTGCAGGCGAGCGAGCCGATGAAATCGTCGGCCTCCCACTCCACCGAGCGGATGACCGGGATGCGAAAACCCTCGAGCACTTCATAGACGAGAGGGATCTGCACGACCAGGTCGTCCGGCATCGGCTTGCGGTCTTTTTTGTAGTCGGCAAATGTCGACGTGCGCGCGGTCTCCTGCCCCTCGTCGAACGCCACCGCGATGCAGTCTGGATCGTGATCCTTGAGCAGCTTGCGCAGCGTGGTGACGAATCCGTAGACCGCGTTCGTCGCGAACCCGGACGAGTTCGTCAGGTGCCGGATCGCGAAGTAAGAGCGGTAGACGTTGTTGGAGCCGTCGATGATGAAGAGGGAGGGACGCTTCTTCGCGGGCATGTGCGGGGCGGATTCTATTGCCTGCGTGCGAGGCCTGCCGAAAGCGCGGCGGCGAAAAAACCAAGGGCGCCTTTTCAGGCGCCCCTAAAAGCACTAAACGGAGCCTTTCGGCTCCGTTTGTGGTACTTCGAGTTGGACCGCTGCGGCCAGTTGGTGGGGTTCAAGGAAGCTAAGTGAGTAATCGTCCAAAATCGGTCCAATAGTCAAGGAGGGAGCCCGCAGCGGCCACTTGGCGCAGGCAGGTTAGATGGGACCCGCGCAAGTGTGGTTTCGGTGTTTCTGTCGAAACCATGTTCATCGTGCTCTCCTCCATTGCGAAGGGTGGGCCAACTTTCGCAGAAATCTTCGAATAACCCCTCTCCCGCCCGCACGCCGGCGGCGCCAACCGTAGAAGTCTCATGAATCAAGAGAGATACGGGCGACGCTTGTGAAAAAAAGCGCATGGGCCGCGGCGGCGTGCGCTCTGGAAACTTTTTCCTGCTCTGGCTCTCCGGTTGCAAATCTGACCAACCGCCATGAAGAAAACCTTTGCCGCTGCCGTTTTCCTGCTCGCTTCCGCGCTCCCGCTCGCCGCACAACAGTGGAGCTTCGGAGCCTCCACCGGGCCTTTCGTGTTCGGCGATTTCCTCGAGCGGAAGGTCCTGCTGGGTACGCCGGGCGGCCCCCCTACCACTCAGACCATCACGGTGTCGGCGGAGACGAGCCCCGGGCTCGCGCTCGACCTCGAACGCTCGTTCTCCGACCGCTGGGCCGTGCGCGCCGAGGGAACGTTCACTCGCGCGAACATGTCCGTTCGTGTCCAAGGCAACGGTGACGGCGTCGACATCGACGCGGGCGACATGGACGTCAGCACCTTCATGCTCCCGCTGGTGTTCCGCATCAATCCCCGCGGCACGTTCCGCTTTCACCTCCTCGGCGGACCGGCCGTCGCCGCGTATCGCCTGAGAGCACAAGAGAATTCTGACGGCGTCGAGCCGGCCTTCGAGGGAACGCAGCTCGAATACGGCGTCGCGTTCGGTGGCGGCGTCGGCTGGTGGTTCAGCGACCGGTTCGCGATCGAAGCGAACGTCACCGACACCATCACCACCTCGCCGCTCGATGAAGAAGACTTTGACGACACGCCCGGTATCGAGATCCCGAGGCCGCACAACGCGCACGGCACGCTCGGCGTTCGCTGGCGCTTCTAATTGCTGAGCAGCGCGTTGAGGTCGCGGAGCAGGTTCTCGAGAGGAATCCGGTAACCCTCCGCGACTTCGGCGAGCGTTTCGGTCGGCGAGCGCTCGCAACTGTTGCAGCCGCCGAGGTGGTACGCGGCAAAGACCCAGCGCGATTTCGGGTGCATGGCCAGCGCATCGGCAACGATGGTTTCGGGCTGGAACATGAGCAAAACATTGTATCGATAGAATCCGACTGATGAAGGTCCGCCTCCTCTTCTTTGCCGTGCTGCGCGACATCGCCGGAAGCGACGAGCGCGACCTCGTGCTCGACGAGGGGACGACGGCCGCCGATGTCTGGCAGTCGCTCCGCACCTCGTACGCGAAGCTCGCGGACTACACCCAGCCGCCGATGATCGCCATCAACGAAACGTACGCTGCGCCCGACGCCGTGCTGCGCGAGGGCGACGAGCTCGCCTTCATCCCGCCTGTCGCGGGCGGATGAAACGGTCACCGATGCCCTACCTCACCGACGATCCGATCGACCCGCGCGCACTCGTCGACCGCGTGATGCGCAAGTCCGACGGCGCGTACGTGCTGTTCGAAGGGGTGGTGCGCAACCACCATGAAGGCAAAGCGGTCGAGTCGATCTTCTACGACGCCTACCGGCCGATGGCGGAGAAGGAGATCGAGAAGATCGTGCGCGACGTCGAAGCGCAGTTTCCCGCGGTCGCACTCACAATCGTTCATCGCCTCGGATTGCTGGTGGTGGGCGACTCGTCGATTGCGATCGTGGCCGCTTCGCCGCATCGCGCGGAAGCGTTCGCGGCGTGCCGGATGATGATCGACCGAATCAAAGAGACGGTGCCGATCTGGAAGAAAGAGCGCGGTCCCGACGGCGAAGAATGGGTCGGATGGCAGGGCAGATGTTAGTGGAGCCGGTTCCTTCCGCGAGCGTGCTCGTCCTGCGCGACGATCCGTTCGAGCTGCTCCTGCTGCGCCGTGGCGAAACGAGCTCGTTCGTGCCGAACGCGTGGGTCTTTCCCGGCGGCGTGGCCGATCCGGGCGACGGCGGCGACCTGCGCACGACCGCGGTGCGGGAGACGTTCGAAGAAGCGGGGTTGACGCTCGACCCGCAATCGCTCGTGGCCACCTCGCGCTGGATCACGCCGGTCGGCCTGCCGAAACGCTTCGACACGTTGTTCTTCCTCGCCCGAGTCGCGCGCGACGTCGACGTGACCATCGACGGCCACGAGATCACGGAATCGATGTGGATCGCACCTGCCGACGCACTGGCGCGGCGCGACCTGAAGCTCGTCTTCCCGACCATCAAAAACCTCGAGGCGATCGCGGGATTCACGAGCGTCGAGGCGCTGCTCGCATCGCGGCGCGGCACCGTCATCGAGCCGGTGCTGCCGGTGCTCGTCAACGGAAAGCCGACCCTCCCGTGAAGATCCGCAACCTCACCGCACCGAATCCCGGCCCGCTGACGCTCACCGGCACGCAGACCTACCTGATCGGCGACACGGCCGTGCTCGATCCGGGGCCGGAGATCGCGTCGCACATCGAAGCGATTCGCGCGGCCATGCCGCGGCTCGACACGATCCTCATCACGCACCGCCACGCCGACCATGCGCCGGCGGCGATTCCGCTGAAGCGCGCCACCGGCGCCCGGATCATCGCGCCGCGTAACGTGCTCGCCGACGCCGACGTCGACCTGCGCGTCTCAGGCGGAGAAGTGCTGACAGTGGACGGAGTGACGATCGAAGTGCTGGCCACGCCCGGCCACACGAACGAGCACGTCTGCTATCTCACGGCCGACGGCGAGCTCTTCACCGGCGACACGATTCTCGGCGCCGGCACGACCGCGATCTTTCCACCGGACGGCAACATGGGCGATTACCTCCGCTCCCTCGCGCTGCTTCGTGCACGCGAGCCGCAACGGATCTATCCCGCACACGGACCGGTGCGCGACGACGCGGTTTCATTGATCGACGAATACATCGTGCACCGGCTGGAGCGTGAGCGGCAGGTGCTCGACGCGATCGCGAACGGCGACACGACCACGGCCGCGATGCGCAGACGCATTTATCCGGACCTCGACCCGCGGCTGCACGGTGCGGCGGAGATCCAGCTCGAGGCACATCTCATCAAACTGAGGGAGGAAGGGCGAGCATAGAATCGCCCCGCTATGCGACATAAAGACTTCATCGAAATTCACGACTACACCGCGGACGAGGTCATGGAGCTGTTCCACCTCGCCGCCGAACTGAAGGCCAAACCGAAGAAATTCAACACGGCGCTCGAAGGGCAGACCCTGGCGATGATCTTCGAGAAATCGTCGACCCGCACGCGCGTCTCGTTCGAGGTCGGCATGTACCAGCTCGGCGGGCACGCGCTCTTCCTCTCCGCGCGCGACATTCAGCTCGGCCGCGGCGAGCCGATCTACGACACCGCGAAGGTGCTCGCGCGCTACGTCGACGGCATCATGGCCCGCACGTTCGCGCACAAGACCGTCACCGACCTCGCGGAGTACGCGTCGGTGCCGGTGATCAACGGCCTCACCGATCTCTCGCACCCCTGCCAGGCGATGACGGACTACTTCACGGCGTGGGAGAAATTCGGCGGCGAATTGAAGGGCCGCAAGATCGCGTACGTCGGAGACGGCAACAACATGGCGCACTCGCTGATGTTCGGCGCGCCGAAAGTCGGAATGGACATCGCGATCGCCTGCCCCGGCGGGTACGCGCCCGATCCGCAGGTCGTGGCGCAGGCCGGTGCGGACGCCCAGGCGGCCGGCACGAAGATGCTGATCACGAACAACATCGACGAAGCAGTGCGCGATGCGGACGTCATCGAGACGGACGTGTGGGCGTCGATGGGGCAGGAAGAAGAGGCGGAGAAGCGCCGCCGCGATTTCGAAGGCTGGATGGTCGACGCGGCCATGATGGCGAAAGGGAAGAAGGACGCGATCTTTCTGCACTGCCTCCCCGCCCATCGCGGTGAAGAGGTGTCGGCAGACGTGATCGACGGCACGCAGTCGGTCATTTATGACGAGGCCGAGAACCGTCTCCACATTCAGAAGGCGATCATGCACGCACTGATGAAGAAGTAATGGCCGACGCGAAGACCCGCCACAGCCGCGGCCTCTGGATCGTCGTTTTCCTCGCCGCGCTTTTCTTCACTCTCCTCGGCCTGATCATCCTGAAAACGGGTGACGGGCCGGCGAAGAAGAGCGCGGCGAACGAGACGCTCACCGTGCTGCCGGTGCGCATCCGCATCCGCACCGAGCCGCACGCGCGGGCGCCGGTCGTGGCGACGGCAACGAGTGGCGAGCGAGTGATGATGCTGGAAGACCGCGGCGCGTGGGTCCGCGTGCAGAACGGCGACGGCCTCTCCGGCTGGGCCGAGCGCGCAAACCTCGAGCGGACGCTCGAACAGAAACGGCGCCTCGACCGCTACGCCGCGATCCGCCGCCTCCCGCCGCTCAAAGGCGAAGTGCGCCAGCGCGTGCAGCTCTACGCCGGCCCCGGCATCTTCTACCCGCTGGTCGGCGATCTCGCGGAAGGACGCGAGGTGACGGTCTACACGCGCGATCACGATTTCTTCGCCGTGCAGCACGGCAACGCCATCGCCTATGCGGACGTCGAGTCGATCGACATCACCGCGGCCGGCGCGCAGCTCGAAGTGCAGACCTCGAGCGCCGACAGGACCACCACTCTCACCGAGACCGCGTCGACGTCGACCGAGGTGCCGCCGCCAGCGACTGCCTCCGTCGAACCGCCGCCACCGATTCACGAGCCCGAGCCCGAACCCGAGCCGGCGCCGGTCGAGCGCAGCACCGGCGTCTACAGCGCCGTTCCCGCCGGCGGCACACAGCCGGAAGAGATCGATCGCGTCGTTCCGCGCTATCCGGCCTCCGCGCGACGCGCAAACGTGCAGGGAGCGGTCGTCATCCGCGGCGTCGTCCGCCGCGACGGCAGCATCGACAATCTCGAGGTGATCAAAGACCTCCCCTACGGCCTCGGCGACGAAGCCCGCCGCGCCGTGAGCCGCTGGCAGTTCCGTCCCGCCACGTATCGCGGCGAGCCGATCGACGTGTATTACACGGTGACGGTGAATTTCAGGCTGCAGTAAGTGGAGGACAGGCAATCCTGCCTGTCCTCTCGTGATCGTCGCGACCTGGGGACAGGCAGATTGCCTGTCCTCACTCGCCGGAACGACACGAATCAGGATTGCCAGCCCCTCACTCCGTGTTCTCAGTCGTCCAATGTCCCGATTCGCATTCCCCGACGCCCCCGGCGATCTCCTCGGCGCGCACATCTCCACCAAAGGCGGGCTCTCGACCGTGTTCGAGCGCGCGACCGCGATCGATGCGTCTGCCGTGGCGTTGTTCGCGAAGAACTCGAACCAATGGAAGGGGAAAGAGCTCACGGACGCCGATTGCGCGCACTTCAACGCGGTGCGCACCGTCCGTCCGATGCTCACGCACGCGTCGTATCTCATCAATCTCGCGACGACGAACGAGGAGTTTCATCGCAAATCGATCGCCGCGATGATCGACGAGCTCGACCGCGCCGAGCGCCTCGGCATTCACGCGGTCGTGCTGCATCCCGGCGCGCACATGGGTGCTGGCGCGGATGCGGCCATCGACCAGATCGCGCGCTCGCTCGACATCGTGCACGCCGCCATTCCGAACCACAAAGTCGTGACCCTGCTGGAGACGGCCGCGGGACAGGGCTCCTGCGTCGGCTGCACGTTCGAAGAGCTCGGCCAGATGATCGCGCGCGTCGACGACAAGTCGCGGGTCGGCGTCTGCATCGACACCTGCCACATCTTCGCGGCCGGCTACGAGATCCGCACGCGCGCCGGATACGAGCGGATGGTCGAAGAGGTCGAACAGCACGTCGGCATCGACAACATCGCCGCGTTCCACCTCAACGATTCGAAGAAACCGCTCGGCTCGCGCGTCGACCGTCACGAGCACATCGGCCAGGGCGAGATCGGCCTCGATGCGTTCCGCTTCATCCTCAACGACAAGCGTTTCGCACGCCTGCCGAAGGTCATCGAAACGCCGAAGACCATCGAGACCGAGTCGGACGTGAAGAACCTGCAGACGCTGCGCTCGCTGATCGAAGCGCCCGCGGTCCGCAAAGTCGCGAAGCCGCGCACGCGCTCGCGCGCCGCCGCGGTCGCCGCCGCCATCTAGCAACAACTCGTCACCTCGCTTTGCGCGCCGCGCACTTTTCGCTAGAGTGCCCGCGCTATGGCAAACCGCATCGCGCACCCCTCTTCCGGCACTCGCATCGGCCACGAAAACGCCCGCATCGTCGTTCCTGA
Source organism: Thermoanaerobaculia bacterium (assembly GCA_036388835.1). Taxonomy (GTDB): domain Bacteria; phylum Acidobacteriota; class Thermoanaerobaculia; order Gp7-AA8; family Gp7-AA8; genus QHVT01. The sequence goes on from DASVRB010000535.1 coordinate 22,288, forward strand.
CGATCCGATCATTCCGTACATCGAAGGCGACGGCACCGGCCCCGACATCTGGCGCGCGACGCAGTACACGATCGACGGTGCGGTAGAGAAGGTGTACGGCGGCAAGCGCCGCATCCAGTGGCACGAGGTGTTCGCCGGCGAAAAAGCATTCGCCGAATTCGGCGAGTACCTGCCGCAGGAAACGCTCGATCACCTCGCGCATTACCGCGTGTCGATCAAGGGCCCGCTCGGCACGCCCGTCGGTGGCGGCATCCGCTCGCTCAACGTCACGCTGCGCCAGGTGCTCGATCTCTACGCCTGCGTGCGTCCGGTGCGCTACTTCGAAGGCGTCCCCTCGCCGGTGCGCGAGCCGCAGAAGGTCGACATGGTCATCTTCCGCGAGAACACCGAAGACGTTTACGCCGGCATCGAATGGCCCGCGAAATCGGAGCTCGCCGATCAGGTGATCGGCTTCCTCAACTCCATGGAGCGCCGCACCACCGCGAAAGTGCGTGAGGGCTCCGCGATCGGCATCAAGCCGATCTCGGAATTCGGTTCGCGGCGCCTCGTGCGCAAAGCGATCGAATACGCGATCGCGGCGAAGCGCGACTCGGTCACGCTCGTGCACAAAGGCAACATCATGAAATTCACCGAAGGCGCGTTCAAAGACTGGGGCTACCAGGTCGCGAAAGAAGAATTCGGCGACTTCACGATCCCCGAGTCGGAGGTCGGTCCGAACGGCGCGGGCGGAAAGGTCGTCATCAAAGACCGCATCGCCGACTCCATGTTCCAGCAGGTTCTGCTGCGTCCGAGCGAGTACTCCGTCATCGCCACCACCAACCTCAACGGCGACTATCTCTCCGACGCCCTCGCCGCCCAGGTCGGCGGCCTCGGCATCGCGCCCGGCTCGAACGAGTCCGACGAAATCGCGATCTTCGAAGCCACCCACGGCACCGCCCCGAAATACGCCAACCAGGATGTCATCAACCCAGGCTCCCTCATCCTCAGCGGCGTCATGATGCTCCGCCACATGAAATGGTTCGAAGCCGCCGACGCCATCGAAACCGGCATCGCCAAAACCATCCAGCAGAAAAAAGTCACCTACGACCTCGAGCGCCAGATGACCGGCGCCACAAAGGTCAAGACGAGCGAGTTCGCAAAAGCGATCGTAGAAAACATCTAGGAGTGCGGCGGCAAAGCCGCCGCTTTGGTACCGAGCGGCAAAGCCGCGACCTACTCTGCGTAGACGAATCTCGCGTCGACACCGACGTCGCTGCGCGCATCCGTAGCTAGCAGTACACAGGACGCAGAGTTTCGCTCCACCGCATTGACGCCGAGGGATCCTCGGCGTCATGTACGACTGGCCACACGCACCCGCGCATAACCTTGGCTCCGGCACGTTCTTCATCACCGGCGCGACGTATCAGAAACAGCCGTTCTATCGAGATGCAGCCGCGCTCGATGAACTTCGTGACCTGCTGTTCCGGACCGCGGACCAGCACCGATGCTGGTTGCAGGCGTGGTCACTGCTCGCGAATCACTACCACGTCGTATTGCGCGCGGAACAAGGCGAAAGTGCGGCGCGCATGATCGCGCGGTTTCATACGGAGGCAGCGATCGCGCTGAACCGCCGCGACGGCGTCAAGGGGCGAAAGGTCTGGTTTCAGTACTGGGACAAGACGCTCACGTTTCCTGGTTCGTGGCTCGCGCGGCTCCGGTACACGCACGAGAACGCCGTCCACCACAGACTCGTACACAACGCAGCCGACTACCCTTGGTGTTCGGCGAGTACGTTCGAGAGGTCAGCGCCACGGTCGTTCGTTCAAACCGTTCGGCGGATGAAGATCGACGCCTTAAAGGTGTATGACGACTTCGAATGCGGCGGCTCTGCCGCCGTTATGAGAGCGGTGGCTACGCCACCGCACTCCTGAACTCCAGAAACCACGGCTCCCGGCGCCCGAACTTCGTCGCCAGTGCCACGCCGACTCCGAAGACGGAGGCGAGGCCCCAGACGATGGTGCCGATGCCGGGGATGAAGCGGATGGCGCCGAGGAGGAGGAGGCCGATCACGACCATGGCGAGGTCGCCGCGCAGCCATTTGCGCGAGGCGAGCTGGTCGCGCGTGCGCGAGCCAGCGGCGAGGGTGCCGACGGCGTGGAACATGACGATCATGCCGTAGACCTTGGTGAGGAAGCCGAACACCGCCAGGGCCGCGAGGAGCGGAATGCCGACGACGTATGGGATGAGGTAGCTGAACGCGATCGCGGTCAGCACGAAGCTCGTCAGCGCGACCAGGCCGACGACGAAGCAGTGCAGCGCGCTGCTGCGCACTTCGATCGACGAGCTGCGGATCTCGCGGCCGCTCATCAGCGTCACGACCACCGCCACGATCAGCCACGCGAAAAGCAGCGATGCGACGACCGCGCTCTTCGTCATCGACGCGGCCGCCCCTTCGAGCGACAGCAGCGGATAGATGCCGCCGCGCACGCGATCGCCCGCACCGGAAACGCGGCTGCCGCCGTAAATCAGATCGCCTTCGACTCGCCCCGCTCCTGCGAACGTGACGGTGCTCGCGAAGACGAACAGGTCGCCCGCGATCACGTTCTCGACGGTCACTTCGCCGCCGTACACCTGCACGTTGCCGGCGACCGGCTCACGCAGCGTCACGTTCTCGTTGTAGATGTAGGTGTCGCGCGAGAGCCTCCGCTCGGCACCGGTCGCGCCGGTCGGCAGCACCGCGCAGAACAACGCGATCAGCGCCGCGACGGACATCAACGGCACGAGCGCGCGCCTAAACATCGATGCCCCTCGGCGCGCGCCGCAGCAGCAGGAAGAGGATCGTATTGATGACCACGAACAGCACGCCGATCATGACGTGCACGAACGCCGGCGCGCCGTGCAGACCGGAACCGAAGTAGCGGAAGAACTTCGCCGCCGCTTCGAGTGAAAAGCTCGATGCGACCGCGCCGGCAATGCCGCGCAGCGGCGGCGTTCCGGCTGCAAGGAAAAGCGCAATCGCAAGAATCAACACCGCCGCCGCACCCGCTGCGACCAGCGGCCACGTGCGATGCGATGCCCCTTCCCACGACGCGAGCGGCAGCGCATCGAGCGCGATCGGACGATGCTCGATCTCGATCGGCTCGTCGAGCTCCTCCGTCATCGCGCGGCACGCCTCACACGACTCGAGATGAGCCGCGTTCTTCTCCGGATCTTCGAAGTAGTCGTCGCAGGTCATAAGGGTTCCACGAACGAGCCGAGCGCTTCCTTGAGCAAATTTCGCGCTCGAAACAACTTGTTCTTCACCGTGCCGAGGGGGAGCTTCTTCATCGAAGCGATCTCCTCGTACGAGAGCTCCGCGAAGTGGCGGAGCTGAATGAGCTCGCGATAATCGGGCGGCAGTTTCTCGACCGCACCGTCGATCGCGGCGCTGAGCTGTTTGTTCTTGAGGGCGCGGTACGGCGAGATGCCGTCATCCGCGAATTCGCGCTCCTTGCCGCCCGGCTCGTCTTCGGTCGACTGCCGCGCGATCGGCACCTCGGAAATCGACTTCTTTCGCAGCGCGTCGATGGCGCTGTTCTGCGCGATCCGGAAAAGCCAGGTCGAGAACTGGTACTTCGGATCGAACCGGTCGAGTGCGAGATAGACCTTCACGAAGATTTCCTGTGCGAGATCGTGCGCCTCTTCGTAGCGATGCGTGATCCGGTACACGTAGTTGATGAGGCGTTTCTCGTAACGCTTCACCAGCACGGTGAACAGGTCGCGATCGCCGCCGAGGATCCGCTCCACGAGGGCGCGGTCATCGAGCTGGTCACGTTCTGCCATTGATTCTACGGGTCCAATCTCGGAAGGTTGCCGCGTCCGGTTGCGGACGCTTCGAAGCCGAGTTGCCGGGCCGGATGATACCCTGCCCTCGGATGATCGAAATCTACGATCTCACAAAGAGATACGGCGATTTCACCGCGGTCGACGGCCTCACCCTCCGCGCCGATCCGGGGCAGATCTTCGGTTTTCTTGGGCCGAACGGCGCCGGCAAAACGTCCACCATCCGGATCGTCTCCGGCCTCTCCCTTCCGACCAGCGGAACGGTGCGCGTCGCAGGCATCGACGTCGTTGCGGAACCAGTCCGCGCGAAAGCGGTCATGGGCTTCATCCCCGACCGGCCGTACCTCTACGAAAAACTGACCGGCCGCGAACTGCTGCATTTCGTGGCCGACCTGTATCGCAAGGAGTGGCGCGACTGCGAGCCGCGCGCGGTGGAGCTGCTCACCTGGTTCGGCCTCGGCGACTGGATCGATGCGCGCATCGAGAACCTCTCGCACGGCATGAAGCAGAAGCTGGTGATCGTCTCCGCGCTCGTGCACGACCCGAGCGTGCTGGTGATCGACGAGCCGATGGTCGGCCTCGACGCGCTGGCACAGCGACAGGTGAAAGTGCTTTTCCGCAGACTGGCGGACGAAGGCAAGACCGTACTCCTGACCACGCACACGCTCTCCGTAGCCGAGGCTGTGTGCGACCGGATCGCGATCATGAATCGCGGCCGGCTCGTCGCGAGCGGCACGACCGCCGAGCTGAAGAAAGACAGCGCGCTCGAAGATGTTTTTCTCGAGCTGACCTACGACGATGCAGCGGCTCGATGACGTACGCGCGCATCACCGTGAAGACGCATTGCAGCGCGGCGTCAATCCGCGCGACGTCGATCTGCTGCTCTCCGACCTGCTGAACAAACCGCTGGCGTGGCTGGTCGCGTTCGGCGAAACGGAAATCGATCCGCGGCCGCTCGAGGCGCTGCTCGCGCGGCGCTACGACGGCGAGCCGCTGCAGTACATCCGCCGCAAAACCGAGTTTTACTCGCGCGAGTTCTATGTCGACGACCGCGTGCTGATTCCGCGTCCGGAGACCGAGCTGCTCGTCGAAGCGGCGCTGGAGCGGGCGCCGCGCGGCGGCTCCGTGATCGACGTCGGGAGCGGCAGCGGCTGCATTGCAATCACCATCGAGCGCGAACGTTCCGACCTGCACGTCTTCAGCGTCGACCGCTCCGTCGACGCGCTCGCCGTCGCCACGCACAACCGCGCGCGCCTCGGCTCACGTGCTGCGTTCGCAGCATCGGATCTCCTGTCGGCGATCGATGCGCGGTTCGACGTCATCGCGTCGAATCCGCCGTACGTGCCGCTGCGCGAATACGAAGAACTGGCGGACGAAGTGCGCATCCACGAGCCGCGAATCGCGCTCACGCCGGGGCCGAACGGCCTCTCCATCATCGAGCGAATTCTCGATGAAGCACACACGCGGCTGCAGCCGAATGGACACGTGATTCTCGAGGTCGGATACGGTCAGGAAGCCGCGATGCGCGCGCTCGCGGAAGCGATGCATTTCCACGTCGACGCGTTCCTTCCCGACCTCGCGGGCATTCCGCGCGTTGTCGTACTATCGCGCGATGCCGAGTCACGCGAACTGCCTCTTCTGCCGCATCGCCAACGGTGAGATTCCGGCGAAGATCGTTCACGAAGACGCGGACGTCGTCGCGTTCCACGACATCAACCCGCAGGCCCCGACGCACATCCTGGTCATCCCGCGCCGCCACATCGCCATGCTCAACGACATGACCGAGGCGGACGTCGCGGCGATCGGCACCACCGTCCTCCGCGCCACCGAGATCGCACGCCAACTGCGCCTCGATTCCGAGGGCTACCGCCTGGTCGTCAACAACGGCGAAGCCGCAGGCCAGACCGTGTTCCACATCCACATGCACCTGATCGGTGGACGCGCGTTTGGATGGCCGCCGGGGTGAGGAAATCGAAATTGAAAATGAAAAATTGAAAATTGAAAAAGCGGACGAGCGCAATCACACGCCGCGCGAGTGTGCCGATCTTTCAATTTTCAATTTCTAATTTTCAATTTCGACCGCGAAGACGGCCGCTCAAGCCGGCGGCGGAACGCGGAAGCGTGTTCCCGAGAACGTCGACGAGAGGCGGCCGCTCTTGCGGCGGGCGCCGCGGCGCTGGGCGAGGAAATCTTCTTTTGCTTCCTTGAGCGTCGAGGGGACGTACGTCGCGCCGGCGGCGAGGGTGCGGGCGCGGTCGCGTGAGAAGGCCGAGCCGCCGCCGATGATGGCGAGGTCGGGGAAGTTCGCGGAGAGGAGTTGCAGCAGCGCGTATCCCTGCTCGATGTGGTCGGGATGCGCGCACGAGACGAACACCGCCTCGGGGCGCACTTCGTTGATGAACGCGACGAGCTCCTGCTCCGGCAGGTCGGTGAAGTAGTCGGCGGTGTACCCCTCGGTGCGCAGGAGCTGCGTCAGCATCAGCGTGCCGAGGGAGAGGCGCTCCGCTGCGACCGAGACGCCGATGATGTGGCGATCCGGATTCGGAGTGCCGGCGTTGCGATCGCCGAAGCGGACGATCAATTCGCGCACGACGTCTTTGATGAAGTGATCGTGCGCGGGAGTGATGCGTTTGCGGTCGAGCTCTTCCTGCGCGAACGAGAGCGTCGGGATGAAGAGATCCGTGAACATCTCCTCCATCGTCGCGGTCTCGGCGTACCGGTCGGCAATCGCGATCGCGCCGGTGCGGTCGCGCAGCAGCAGTCGGTTGTAGAAACTGAGGTAACCCTCGAGCGGATCCTCGCTGCCGAACATGATCGAGAAGATCCGCAGCGCCGGGATGAACTCGCCGCCGACGGTGAGGCAGACGGTGATCGGCGTCGCCAGCAGCAGGCCGACCGGGCCCCACAACCAGCCCCAGAAAATCGCCGCGAGGAGCAGCGCGATCGGCGACACGCCGACGCGATGACCGACCACGATCGGCTCGATGAAGTTGCCGACCAGCTGATCGCTGAACACGAACAATCCGAGAACCGCGAGCGCGGAGAGCCAGCTCGGAAACACCGCGAATGCGAGGAACGTCGGCGCCGCGGCGCTGAGCACCGCACCGACGTACGGAACGAAGCGGAACAATCCCGCGAGCACGCCCCACAACGCGGCGTGCGGCACCTGCAACAGCGCGAGGCCGATGCCGATCAGCAAGCCAAAGCCGAGGTTGAGTAACGCGATCGTGAGCAGGTATCGACTGATGCGTTGCGACGTTTCGCCGATCGCTTGCGTCGTAACCGTCAGGTGCGCGCGGCCGGCCACGCGCAACAGCTTGTCGCGCAATTGTTCGCGGTCGCGGAGGAGGAAGAAGACGACGACCACGACGAGGAACGTCGCGGCGACACCTTCCACCGTCGGCGCGACTTCTTCATATCGCTCGCCGAGGGTTTTGCGCTCGGGGATGACGCGAACTTTCAGATCGGCGCGCTCGGGGCGGTCGCGCACTTCGGCGACGCGCTGCAGCGTGCGCTCGACCATCTCCAGCGTGCCGCCGCCGGTGCGGCGGAGGAAGCGGAGCTTGTCGTCGACGTTCTTGCTCGTCGCGGCGGTCGAAAGCTCCCGCGCGACGGCGCTGAACTGCTGATAGATCCACCAGCCGCCGAATCCGAGCGCCGCGGTGGTGATGCCGAGGGAGAGCACGATCGCGCCGGAGCGGCGGAGGAACGTCCGCTCGAGCCGCAACACGATCGGTGTCAGAAGGAACGCGAACAGGATCGCCAACGCAACCGGCACGACCACCGGCCGCGCGAGGTGCAGGACGGCGATGATGATGATGCTGCCGATGAGAATGCGCGAGTTCGATTGACGGCGATCGGAGGCGCGCTTGTCCGACGGTTGCTCCGGCTGCGGACGAGGGGGCAGCCGGCGCATCGACAGCGTCTTGTCGAATTGATCGGTATCCTCGTCGTCGAAGTTCGGCACCGGCGGATGAGTCTACTGCAACGGTGTTGCCGTTCGGTTACGACCGCACGCGCCGCGCGGCGCGGTGCAGAAGTTCAAGCGGACGAATCGGTGATCCGGTAGATCGGATGCGGTTCCTCGGTGCCTCGGTGCCTCGGTTCCTCGGAGTGGCGGCGTCGCGTTGCTCCAAGGAACGGCAGCGCGACGGCAGCTCGCCGAGGCTCAGAGAAGCCCACCCTCCGAGGAACTCCGAGGAACCGAGGAACCGAGGAACCGAGGCACCGCCTCACTGCTTCTTCAGTTGCTCGATCACACCCGCCAGCCGCGTCTTCTGAATATCGACCGTGGTCATGTTCATGGCCTTGGTGTAGTTCTCGAGCGCGCGCTTCCGATCGCCCTTGATGGCGTACGCCTCGGCGAGGCTGTCGTAGGCGTTCCACGACTTCGGGTGGTCTTTCACGTTCTTCTCGAACATGGCGATGGCCTCGTCGACCTTCTGCTGTCCGAGGAGCTGATATCCGTACGTGTTGATCTCCGCCTCGGTGGCAATCGAGATCGCTTCCTTCGTCAGCGCGTCAGCGCCCGCGGTGTCGCCCTTCTTCGTCAGCACGAGTGCTTTCGTCCGGAGGTTCGCGAAGTTGCGGTTCATGCCGATCGAACGGTCGGCCCAGGTGAGTGCGTCATCGAGGTCGAGGCTGTGCTGTGCGGCCCAGTTGGCGATCTGGTTCCAACCCTGCCAGCCGAATCGCGGCAGTCCGCGCAGGCGCGCCTTGTAATCCTCGAGCACCGTGCGGCCGAGATCGATGTTGATCGTGAGCGGAACGCGCAGTTTTTCCCAGCGCAACGCCAGGACGACGGAGTCCGAGGTCGGTTCATCGAACGAATAGCCGAGCCGTTCCTGATGCGGTGCCGCTTCCGGCTTGGCGGTGACGCGCGCGACATCCTCTTTCGGGTCGTAGCTGAAGCTGCCCCACGCGCCCGTTTCGCGGCTGAAGATCACCGTCCAGTCGGTCGCGGTCGGAATCATGTGCAGTCCGTACGTGCCGGCGGCGAGCGCGGTGCCGTTCACGGTCACGGGCGTGGAGAAGGAGACGGTCGTGTTCTGGTTCGCACCGGCGCGCCACACCTGTCCGTAAGGCACCAGCGCGCCCCAGACCGGACGGCCGTTCGTGGCCGGGCGGTGATACGAGACCGCGAGCTCGGTCATGCCGATGACCTGGGAGACCTTCGCCTCGGGACTCGCGTCGGGTGCAGGCAAGCCCGGAATCTGCGCCGCGGCGCCGGCGGAAAAAAGAACGACCGGCAGCAGAAGACCCACGAGGACCACCCACGAATGACGTCGGCTCATTAGTTCACTCCCTCTGTTGTATTCGACGAGGATCTTATGAGCTGCGCGCAGACGCCGGAGGTGCCACTTCGGTGAAACCGACAGCGCCAGTTGGTGGAGCTTGTGGAGCGGCGGGCGCCGCTCCACAAAGAGACGCTTACTTCTTCCAGCGCAGAACCGGCTGCCGGGCCGCGCGCGCTTCGTCGAGGCGGCGCACCGGCGTGGTGTGCGGGGCGCTGCGAACGAGCTCGGGGCGCTCCTGAGATTCGCGGGCGATGGCGATCATCGCCTCGCAGAACGCGTCCAGCTCTTCCTTCGGCTCGGTCTCGGTCGGCTCGATCATCAGCGCGCCGGAAACGATGAGCGGGAAGTAGATCGTCGGCGGATGGAAGCCGTAATCCATGAGCCGTTTGGCGATGTCGAGCGTGTGCACGTCTTTCGGCGTCTGGTTCTTGTCCGAGAAAACGACCTCGTGCAGCGTCGGGGCGTCGTACGGCAAGTGGTAGTGACCCTTGAGCCGCGCGCGGATGTAGTTCGCGTTCAGCACCGCGAGCTGCGCGACGCGACGGAGGCCGGTCGGACCCATCGAGCGCATGTACGTCAGCGCGCGCACCAGCACGTTGAAGTTGCCGTGGAACGCGCGCATGCGGCCGATCGTGTCGGGATGATTGAACTCGAGGAAGAACGTGCCGTCCTCGCGACGCTCGACCGTCGGCGTCGGCAGGAACGGCACCAGCGCCTCGCTCACACCGACCGGACCGGCACCGGGGCCGCCGCCGCCGTGCGGCGTGGAGAAGGTCTTGTGCAGGTTCGAGTGAATGACGTCGATGCCCATGTCGCCGGGGCGCGCGATGCCGACGAATGAGTTGAGGTTCGCGCCGTCGCAGTAGAGGTACGCACCCTTCGCATGAAGGATGTCGGCCATCGCCTTGATCTCCGACTCGAACACGCCGAGCGTGTTCGGGACCGTGATCATCAGCGCCGCGACGTCTTCAGTCACGGCCGCTTCGAGGGTCGAGAGATCGACGGTGCCGCGATTGTTCGACTTCAGCTCGCGGATCTCGTATCCGGCGAACGCCGCCGACGCCGGGTTCGTGCCGTGCGCGGAATCGGGGATCAGGATGTACTTGCGCGCATTGCCGCTCTTCGCGAGCGCCTTGTGCACCATCAGGATGCCGGTCAGCTCGCCGTGCGCGCCGGCCACCGGCTGCAGCGTGACGCGCGGTAGTCCGAAGATCTCCTTCAGCGTCTGCTCGAGGTTCCACAGCAGCTCGAGGTTGCCCTGCACCTGATGCTCCGCCTGCATCGGATGCGACTGCGCGAAGCCGGGCGTGCGCGCGATCTCTTCGTTGATGCGCGGGTTGTGCTTCATCGTGCACGAGCCGAGCGGATAGAGACCGGCGTCGATGGAGACGTTGAGTTTCGACAGCCGAGTGAAGTGACGCATGACGTCGACTTCGGAGACTTCGACTTCGTCTTTGATCTCGTCGCGGCGCAGCGCGCGCGGAATCACTTCGTCGAGCGACACTTCCGGAACGTCGAGCGCCGGCAACTGATAGCCGCGGCGTCCGCGCCGGGAACGTTCGAAGATGAGCGGCTCCGTCGCCGACTTCTGGGCGACGTCTTTCTGTGCGGCTTCAGGCTCGAGAGTAGTAGTCATTCGTGGGCTCCGGTTTGGAGTGCGGTGACGCCAGTCACCGCTTTTCCTCGGTGTGGCGGGAGTGAAAGCGGCGACTGGCGTCGCCGCACTCCAGATCCGTCATCGGCGCTCCCGGGAAATCGCGGCGCTGAGCGCGGCCGCGAACTGATCGAGCTGCTCTTTCGTGTGCAGCTCGGTGACGGCGACGAGGAAGTCGCGCTCCTGTCCTTCGAAATACGGTCCGAGCGGAATGCCGCCGAGGATCTTTTCGCGCTCGAGATCGGCAAGGATCTCTTCCGCCGCGAACGGCGTCCGCACCACGAGCTCGTTGTACACAGGCCCGCTGAACGGCAGCTCGACCGCGGAGATCGCACGGAGTTTCTCGCGCAGGTACGCGGTCTTGCGCGCGCACTGCAGCGCCACTTCGCGCAGCCCTTCTTTCCCCATCAGCGACAGGTACATGTTGGCGGCGAGCGCGATCAGCGCCTGATTCGTGCAGATGTTCGAAGTGGCCTTGCCGCGGCGGATGTGCTGCTCGCGCGTGGCCAGCGTCAGCACGTACGCGCGCTTGCCGTCGACGTCGACGGTCTCACCGACCAGACGGCCCGGCATGTGGCGCTTGAGCGCCTCACGCACGACCATGAAGCCGACGTACGGGCCGCCGAACTGGGTCGGGATGCCCCACGCCTGGCCTTCACCCACGCAGATCTCGAATCCATGCTCTCCCGGCGGGGTCACCAGTCCGAACGACGTCGCCTCGGCGACGACCGCGATCTTCGTGACGTTGCCGGCCGCGGCCGCGACGGCGTCGTAGTCTTCGAGCACACCGAAAAAGTTCGGCGACTGCACCGCCACCGCGAATGCATCCACGCTCGCTGCACGCAGCGCCTCGAGGTCGATCCGCCCGTCCGCGCCGAAGCCGACTTCGACGATCTCGAGTCCGAGGTTCTGGATGTAGGTCCTGACGGTCTGCAGGTAGTGCGGATGGATGGACTTCGCGAGGACGACCTTCGTCTTCCCCTTGACCAGGCGCTCCGCGAGCAGGACCGCCTCGCACAGCGCGGTCGAGCCGTCGTACAGCGACGCGTTGGCGACGTCGAGCCCGGTCAGCAGGCACTGGTGGGTCTGATATTCGAAGATCGCCTGCAGCGTTCCCTGCGACACCTCGGGTTGATACGGCGTGTACGACGTCAGGAACTCCGAGCGCGTCAGGAGCTGGTCGATCATCGCCGGCTGGTAGTGCGAGTACGCGCCGCCGCCGAGGAACGAGACGTGATCGGCGCTGGTGATGTTCCGCGCCGCAACGCCGCGGAACCAGCGGCGCGTCTCGAGCTCGGACCAGGGGCCGGGGATGTCGAGCAGGCCGTCGAGCTTCACGTCGGCCGGGATGGTCTCGAACAGCGCGTCGATCGAATCGACGCCGACCACCTCGAGCATCTCGCGAATGTCATCGCCGGCGTTCGGGATGTAGCGGTGGGAGTTGGAGGGATCGGTGGGATTGGGGAGGCTCATTTGGATTGAGGATTAAGGATTGAGAATTGGGGATCTTTAAAAGTGATGAGAATTACTCACGCAATCCTCAATCCTCAATCCAGTTAATGCGCGCTCTCTTTCTCGATGAACTCTTCGTACTCTTCGGCGGTCATCAGCTCGTCGATCTCGGTCGCGTCGCTGATCCTGATGCGAATCATCCAGCCGTCGCCCCACGGGTCGGTGTTCACGAGCGCGGGGTTGTCGGCCAGCGCCTCGTTGATCTCGATGACCTCGCCGGAGACGGGCGAGAACAACTCTGAAACCGCTTTGACGGACTCGATGCTTCCCAGCTCGTCGGCGGCCTCGAGCTCGCTTCCGACCTGCGGCAGCTCGACGAATACGACGTCGCCCAGCTCTTTCTGGGCGTAGTCGGTGATGCCGATCGTGGCAACGTTCCCCTCGAGGTGAACGTACTCGTGGCTCTTGGCGTACCGGTTGTCTTCAGGGGTGCTCATTGGCGTATCTCCTTCGCGCAGGGCCGTGGTCGCGGTGGCTTCTCGGGATGACGCTGCGCGTCATTTCGCTCGTTTGTAGAACGGGGTCGGGATGACGCGCGCCCGGGTCTCTTTTCCTCGGATGAGGACGTTGAACTCGCTGCCCGGCGCGGTTTTGTCGAGCGGAAGATAAGCGAGTCCGATCGCTTTTTTCAATGTCGGCGAATGAGTGCCGGACGTGACCACGCCGACCTCTTCATTGCCGTCGACGATCGGATAGCCGTGACGCGCGATGCCGCGGTCGACCATCTCGAAGCCGACCAGTTTCCGCCGCGCCCCCTCCGATTTTTCGCGCTGCAGGACGTCGCGTCCGGCGAAGTCGCCCTTTTCGAGCTTCACGATCCAGCCGAGGTCCGCCTCGATCGGGGTCGTGGTGTCGTCGATGTCGTTGCCGTAGAGCGCCATCTTT
>DASVRB010000536.1:0-5829 GCA_036388835.1 Thermoanaerobaculia bacterium
CGCCCACGCTGCTTGACCCGTCACCGCGTCTGCAATCTGATGCGGCGTATGGAACCGAAGATCTACAAACCAAAGACTTTCAACCTTTCCGACCTTCAGGGGATCTCGAACGAGACGCTGGAGATGCATTTCAAGCTGTACGAGGGCTATGTCACGAACACCAACACGCTCAACGAGCGCATTGCGTCGCTCGTGAAAGAGAGCGGCGTCGCGCCGGCGGACATGCCCGTCTATTCAGAGCTCACCCGCCGTCTCGGCTTCGAGTACAACGGCATGGTCCTGCACGAGTACTACTTCGAGAACATGAAGCGTCAGGGCGGCGGTGAGCCGGCCAAAGGCTCTTCGTTCCGCGAGGCCGTCGAGCGCGTCTATCCGAGCTTCGAGATCTGGAAGGCCGACTTCAGCAGCGTCGGCAAAATGCGCGGTGTGGGCTGGGCCGTCACCTGCCTCGATCCGCGCACCGGCTTCATCTCCAACCATTGGATCGAGCTGCACGAGACGAACAACGTCGCCGGCTTCGTGCCGCTGCTGATCATGGACGTCTGGGAGCACGCCTTCCTGCTCGATTACAAACCGGCCGAGCGGCCAAAGTACATCGAGGCGTTTCTGTCGAACGTCGACTGGGACGCCGTCGACGCCCGCATGAAATAAGCCACTCGGCAACGAACTGTGGAGGACAGGCGATCCCGCCTGTCCTTTTTTTTTCGCGCTCGTTGTGGCCGGCAAGAACTTTGCGTTATAAAGTTTCGGTATGACTGTGCAAACGAAGAACGCGGTCGGAACAATGGAAGGTGCGGCGCCAATCGCTACTCGCAACCTTTATCTCCCGGCACGCGTATCTTCGAGCATGACCACGCTGATCGAGGTCTCAGGCCTCCGCAAGCAATACAAGTCGTCGTTCCGAAAGCCGCTCATCACGGCGCTCGACGGCATCGACTTCAAAGTGGGTGAAGGGGAGCTGTTCGGCCTGCTCGGCCCGAACGGCGCCGGCAAGACGACCACCGTCAAAATCCTCCTCGGCCTCACTCGCGCCACGGCCGGAACCGCATCCGTCTGCGGCCTGCCGGTGTCGAATCCCGAATCGCGCCGCCGCGTCGGCTACCTGCCGGAAGGCCACAAGATCCCGAACTACCTCACCGCGCGCCAGGCCCTCTCGATCTTCGGCCGCATGTCGGGCATGGACAGCGCCGCCATCAGCAAGCGCATCCCCGAGCTGCTCGAGCGGGTGCGCATGGGGCAGTGGATCGACGTTCGGATCAAGAAGTTCTCGAAAGGGATGACCCAGCGCCTCGGCCTGGCCTGCGCGATGGTCCACGCGCCACAGGTGCTGCTGCTCGATGAGCCGACCGACGGCGTCGATCCGGTCGGCCGCCGCGAGATCCGCGACCTCCTGCGCGAGGAAGCGAAGAACGGCACGACCGTCCTCCTCAACTCGCACCTCCTCTCCGAGATCGAGCTGACCTGCGACCGCGTGGCCGTGCTCCGCAACGGCAAGGTGGCGGCGTTCGGCAGCGTCGAAGAGCTGACCCGCAAGACCGCGAGCTACAAGATGGTCGCCTCACCGATCGACGACTCGCTCGTGGCCTCCTTCCGCGAGACCGGCGCCGGCGTCGAGCGTGTGAACGGCCATGTGGTCCTCTCCGTCGCCGACGTGCAGCACCTCAACGCACTCGTCGATCGTCTGCGCGCGCAGGGCGGCATCCTCTCGGAGCTCACGCCGGTGCGCTCCACGCTCGAAGATGTGTTCGTCGATCTGATCCGCGCCGATCAGGCACTCGGGTCGTCCGTGGGAGCGCACGAATGATCGCGAATCTATCCCGAGCGCAGCGAGGGATCTCCGGTCACACCGCGACCGGACCTGCCTCGCGCGACTCGCGCTCATCGCGGTGCCACCGGAGACTCCTCGCTTCGCTCGGAGTGAACCGCACGGGAGTAAAGCCATGAAAGTCCTCGTCGCAAATATCGAAGATGTGATGCGTGAAGCCGCGGCGCGGTGGACGCTGGTCGCCTACTTTTTCCTCTCCACGCTCTTCATCATCATCTTCGCGAGCGCGATCAACCTCGACATCGTCGACGGTGCGCTGGCGGGGGCGAAGCTGTTCGGCAAGGAAGTCGACGTCCGCGACAACGCGCTGTCGATCGAGAAGCTGGTCCTCGGGTTCGAGTCGGGCTTCTCCGTCTTCCTCTACTTCATCTGCACGTTCCTGGCGATCTTCGCCACCGCCCACCTCGTGCCGCGCATGCAGGAGAAGGGAACGATCGACCTCTATCTCGCGCGGCCGGTGTCGCGCGTGCGGCTGCTGCTCTCGCGCTACGTGGCGGGACTGATTCTGGCCGGCAGCAACGTGATCTACCTGATGGGCTCGATCTGGCTGATCGTGGTGTGGAAGACCGGCGTGGCCAATCCTCGTTTTCTCCTGGCCGGGTCGATCATCTTTCTGATCATCGCGGTGCTGCTCGCCTTCGCGTTCCTCATCGGCGTGGTCACGTCATCGACCGCAGTCTCGATCATGGCGTCGTACGGCATCTTCTTCTTCGGACTGATGCTCGCGGCGCACGATCGCATCGCGGCGGCGGTCTCGAAGGAGTGGCAGGCCTGGCTCATCGAAACGCTCTACTGGGTTTTCCCGAAGTCGGCCGAGCTCGGACAGGCGGTCGTTGCATTCGTCGGCGGTGAAGAGCTGCCGGCAAAAGTTCTCGAAGCACTCTCTCCCGCACCGTTCCTCACCACCGCCGCGTTCGGCGCCGTTTGTCTCGTTCTTGCTTCCTGGCTTTTCACAAAAAAGGAGTTCTGATCATGAACCGCACTCCCCTGTTTCGCGCTGCAGTCGTCTCTCTTGCCGTTCTCGCGCTGGCGCTGCCGGCATTCGCGAAGGACGACGCTCTCTCCCTCGTGCCGGCGAACGCCGTCACGGTCGGCATGGTGAAGCTCGCCGAAATGCGCACCAGCCCGCTCTCGTCGCTCCTCTTCCAGCACACCGACAAGATGAGCTCCGACGGCGAGGCCGCGAAGTTCCTCAGCGAAGCGGGCCTCTCCCCGTCGAAAGACGTCGACGTCCTCGTGGTCGCGACCAGCCCGCGTGAGTCGCTCGGCTCGAAAGCCGACGTGCTCGTGATCGCGGAAGGACGCTTCAACGCGGAGCGCCTCACGAACGCGCTCGTCACCCGCGGCGGCGTCCGCAAGAGCGGCTACCTGCTGCTTCCGAATGATTCGAAAGACACCGACAGCGACGGACCGGGCGCCGTTGCGTTCCCGACCGGCTCGCTGGCGATCGCGGGCAACGAGCGCGCCGTCGTCGCCGCCCTCGCCGCGCGCAACAGCGGCGGCACCGGCTTCCGCACCCGCGGCACTCTCGGCGCCGACCTGCATCGCGTCGACACCAGCGCCACGGCCTGGGCTCTCGTCGACGTGACCCGCGCCGCGCGCCTGACCAACGGCGGCACGATCCCGACCGGCAAAGGTCAGTCGGGCGAGGCGCTGCAGGCCGCGCTCAAGACTGTCTCGACGCTCGCGGTGTGGGCGAAAGACACCGGCAGCGCGCTGGAGCTCGGCGCGTTCGGCCTCTCCAACGATGCCGAGACGCTCGAGCTGCTCGAAGACACCATTCGCGGCGGCCTCTCGGCCATGCGTCTCGCGGTGAAGGAAAAGTCGCCTGAGATGGTGACCGTCCTGCGCCGCTTCGACGTCTCGCGCAAGAGCGACGCGATCCTGGTCGAAGGCTCCATCCCCGCGAGCTCGCTGCGCCAGATCATGGCCAAAAAGCGCGCGTCGAAGTGACTTCGTCATCCTGAGCGCAGCGAAGGATCTCAAAATGCGACGCCGTCGCCGCTGAGATCCTTCACCGTCTGCGCGGCTCAGGATGACGACGGATGACCGGGGGACAGGCAGCAATGCCTGTCCTCTTCTCTTTTACCGGCTCTCCTGCCACAGACGCTGATAGGTCGCGCAACTCTCGAGCAGCTCCGCGTGTGTCCCCAGTCCCGCGACGCTGCCGTTCTCGAGCACGAGAATGCGCGTGGCGTTCCGCAGCGTCGACAGGCGGTGCGCGACGGAGATGGCAAGCCTCCCACTCACCAGCCGATCCACTGCCCGCTGCACGCGCGCCTCAGCGTAGGAATCGAGACTGGACGTCGCTTCGTCGAGCAGCAGGATCGGCGCGTTTTTGAGAATCGCGCGGGCGATGTTCACGCGCTGCGCTTCGCCGCGCGATAACGCGCGCCCACCGTGGCCGACGATCGTGTCGTAGCCGTCCGGCATCGCCGCGATGTCGTCGTGAATCTCCGCCGCGCGCGCCGCGTCCTCGATCTCCGCATCCGTCGCCTCGGGGCGTCCGCGGCGGATGTTGTCGCGAATCGAAGTCGTGAAAAGAAACGGATCCTGCGTGACGATCGCGATCTTGTCGTGCACGTCCGCCAGCCGGAACCTGCGGAGATCGATGCCGTCGAACAGCACCGCGCCGCTGGTCGGGTCATAGAGCCGCGCGGCGAGATTCACCAGCGTGCTCTTTCCCGCGCCCGACGGCCCGACCACGCCGAGTGTCTCGCCGGCGCGCACGTGGAAAGACACGTTGCGGAGAATCGGCATCTCACCGACCGCGAAGCCGAGATCGCGAACCGAGATGACGGAGGGCGGATGCGGGAGCGGACGCGCATCTGGAGCATCACACACCTCGGCGCGCTCGGACAGCAACGCCTCGACGTTCGCCACGCTCGCACCGTGACGCTGGATATCCATGAACGACGCGTTGATTGCGGCCAGCGGCCCATGCACCGCGCGGGCGGCCATCAGGAACGCGAGGAGCTCCGGCCAGTTCATCCGCCCCGACTGCACTTCGAGACCGCCCGCGATCACCACCGCGACCATGCTCAATCCGGTCAGCGAATCGAGTGCGACGCGCGCCAGGGCGCGGCCGCGCTCCATGTTCACCAGCTCGTCGAAATAGCCGCGCGCGCGGCCGACCGTCCGTTCCGCCTCCGCGTCCTCGGCGCGATAGACCTTCATGATCCGCACGCCGTGCAGCAACTGCAGCAGCATGTCGAACACCGCCACGCTCTTGCCGCGCACGCCGTACGAATGCGTCAGCGTGCGGCGGGCGATGAACGCGATCGGCACGATGGCCACGAGGATGAAAAGGAAGACGAACGTGGAGAGTGAAACGCTCAACATCACCGCCGCGACCACGAGGCCGAGGACGTGCACGCTCTGCAGCACGATCTCCGCGACCGCCACCGTGACCATGCGCACGTTCGTCACGTCCTGCCGGACGCTCTGCACGAGATCGCCGTGTGTGCGTCGATCGAAAAAACTCGACGAGAGACCGACGATGTGGCGGATCACGCGCTCCATCGTCCCGAACTCCACGCGCGTGACCAGGCGCTGCTCCGCGATCTTGGCGACATACGCGATCCCGGCGCCGCCGAGTTGCGCGACCAGCAGCAGCCCGACGTATAGCCAGAACGACGAGCGCTCCACCAGCAGGCGGTGAATCAGAAGGATCGAGCCCGAGGCCATCGCCGCGCGGCCGAGGGAGGCAACGGCGAAGAGCGAGGCGAGGCCCGGCTTCTCGCGGACGACGCCGAGCGGCAGCGCCAGGACGTTTTTCACGCGCCCCTTTCCGCGGCCGCGGGGCCGCGCGAGCCTTCCGAGCGCCGCGTCATGCCGTCAGACGAAGCGGCGCAGGTGCTCGCGCCACCACGGCCAGTCGTGCCCGAACTGGCCGGGCCACAGCTCGAAGTGATGCGCGATCCCTTTCGACCAGAGCAGCCCCGAAAAGTCGCGGTTGTTCTGCACGAGGGAGTCGTACTCGCCCGTGGCGATGACCCAGCCGA
>DASVRB010000537.1:0-3585 GCA_036388835.1 Thermoanaerobaculia bacterium
GTAGCCGACTTCGCGCAGCACGCCGACGCGGGTGAAGCCGGCGCGCGCGTGGAGTGCGACGCTGGCGTCGTTTGGCATCGCGATCACCGCGACGGCTGAATGGCAATTGCGGCGCGCGAGATCGTCGAGGAGGGCTTCGTACAACGGCAGCGCCAGTCCTTTTCCGCGATACGCCGGGGCAATCGCGATCGAGACTTCGGCGGTCGCGCGGTACGCGGGTCGTGCGCGGAAGGCATTCGCATATGCGTAACCGGCGACGGCGTCGTCGACGATCGTCACGAGCCACGGGTAGTCGGCGGTGATCGTGGTGATGCGCTGCGCCATCTCGTCGACCGAGGGCGGTTCTATTTCGAACGAGATTGCGGAATGGCGAACGATCGGCGCGTAGATCGCGTGAATCGCGTCCGCGTCTTCGCGGGTGGCAGATCGTAAACTGCGAGGCATGTCGCAACGTACCATCCGCTTCGCTACGCCGGAAGATGCGGAGACGCTCGCCGAACTGGCCGAGCGCACGTTCCGGGACGCTTTCGCCGCCGATAACAACCCCGAGGATCTCGAGGACTACGTCGGGAAAACGTACGGGCCGCTGCAGCAGCGGCGCGAGCTCGAAGATCCGAAGCAGCTCGCGTTACTCGTCGAGCGTGACGGCGCTGCAATCGCGTTCGCGCAACTGCGACTCGAGCCGGAGCAGATCGAGATCTCCCGCTTCTACGTCGAGCGAACGCATCACGGCGGCGGGATCGCGCATGAGCTGATGCAGCGCGTGATCGAGATCGCGCGGGAGCGCGGCGCGAAGACACTCTGGCTCGGCGTCTGGGAGCACAATCCGCGCGCGATCCGCTTTTACGAAAAGTGCGGTTTCGTCGACGTCGGCAGCCATCCGTTCCTCATCGGCACCGACCTGCAGACCGACCGCCGCATGTCGATGACTCTGTGAGCCGCGTTTCCGGCAAGTGATTTGCGGCGGTTGCGTCGCATGAGAACCCTCCTCATCCTCGTGCTCCTCGCCGGCTGCGCCGCGCAGCCCGGCACCACGCCGCCTGCGAACACGCCGCCTCCGCCGATTCGCCCGGAGAACGCCGCCGTTGCCACCGGCGTCGTGACCGACGCGAGCGGCCGCCCCGTCGCGGCCGCGCGCGTGACCGCGTGGGCAGCCGATGGCGCGTGTCAGCCGGTCGGCAATCCCGTCTCGCACATCACCGGCGCCGACGGCAGGTATCAGTTGCGCGTCGAAGCGGGAGTCGGTCCGCAGTTCGATGGCTGCGTCGTCGTCAGAGCGGCGGCCGGCGGCTCGACGGCGCGTGCGCAGCAGCAGGTGCATTACGCACCCGCTTCAGCGGGCGGCAACAGCGCGACCATCAATCTTCTCCTGCCGCAGCCGCCTTTCCTCACGCGCGCCGAGGCCGATCGCCTCATCGAAACATTGCGCGCCGCGATGCAGGGCGACGAAGCCGCGCGCTCCGAGCTCGCGCTCTACATCAACGACATGCCGAACGCGCTGACGCCGATCTCGCGCTACACCCGCGGCATCGAATCGTTCCGCCTCGTCAGCGAAGGCGACCGCCGCTTCGTCTACCAGCTCACCGGCCGCCGCCCCGAGCGCAACGTCGAGGTGACGATCTCGCAGGATGTGTTGACGAGAATCGAATTGCCGAAGATTGCGGAGTGAATGCGCCGCGCGCGCGGCGCGGGCGTCAATCCTGTGGAGCGGCGGCCGCTTCGGCCGCCGAGTATTAGAGCTCGGCGGGCTGAAGCCCGCCGCTCCACCAGAACGCGCGACCTGCACGTGCGTTCTGTATCGCATGGGTCGGCGGCCGAATCGGCCGCCGCTCCACCAGAACGTCCGCGCGCGCAGTCTCGCGAGCTCTTCCTGCACCCGAATCCAAAACTCTGCGTATATAGCCACAGGATGACCGCAATCATGGTTGAGCCGCTCGCCTTTCCCAGCACGCTCTCGCGAGCGCAGGCGGGCGATCACGACGCGTTTGCGGAGCTGATCGAGCGGCACGAGGCGATGGTCTACAGCATCGCGTACAACTTCAGCGGCGACCGTTCGCGCGCCGAGGAGATGGCGCAGGATGTCTTTCTCCAGTTGTACCGGAGCCTCGGCAGCATCGAGTCGGACGCGCATCTCCTCTTCTGGCTGCGCCAGGTCACCACGCGTCGCTGCATCGACGAAGTGCGGCGCGCGAAGCTCAAGCCGGTCAGTCTCGACGACGTCGAGCTCAGCGCCGTCGAAAAACGTCACGATCCGCTGCTCGACCGCCGCATCCGCGAATCGATCCAATCACTCCCCGAAACGCAGCGCGCCGTGGTGACGCTGCGATATCAGGAAGACCTCGATCCCTCCGAAATCTGCCGGATCGTCGGCCTGCCGGTGAACACCGTCAAGAGTCACCTGCACCGCGCGCTGCTCGCGTTGCGGAAGAAACTGGAGAAGCATTCATGAACGAACACGATCTCAAACGCGCGCTGCGCGCCGAGGCGCCGCCGGCCGGTTTCGCCGGCCGCGTGATGCAGCGCATCGAAGCAGGGGAGACGCAGCCGCGTCCGTCGCGCAACGCGCCGCAGTGGTGGCGCGCTGCCGCCGCGTCGGTGACGCTGGCGATGGTCCTCGGCGGTTACGCGACGCACAAAGCGGTCGAATACCGGCGCGGCATCGAAGCCAAAGAGCAGGTCCTCGAAGCGATGCGCATCACCTCGGAAAAAGTCCGGTACGCACAGCAGGAAGTGCGCGCCATCGGCACTCACGATTGATCAGGAGACAGGAAGCCATGCGTAAATTCATCATCTCGATCGCGCTCACCCTCGTCGTCGCCGTCCCGGCCTCGGCGCAGAAGATCAACCTCGACTTTCCCGGCCTGGCCGACCGCGCCGAGGAAGTAGTCGACATCACCCTCGACGGCGCGATGCTGCGCATGGCGGCGAAATTCTTCTCCGGCAAAGACGCGGACGAGCGCGCGCTGCGCGACATGATCAGCGGCCTGCACGGCATCTACGTTCGCAGCTATGAATTCGCGCGGGAAGGGGAGTACGACCGCAACCTTCCGAACCTCGTGAAGAAGCAGCTCGGCCCCTCGTGGATGCCGTTCGTGACCGTCCGCAGCAAGAGCAAAGAGAACGTGAACATCTACGCGAACATGAGCGGCGAGCGCGTCATCGGACTCGTCATCATCGCCGCCGAGCCGCGCGAGTTCACGGTCGTCAACATCAACGGTCCGATCGACATGGATCGCCTGGCCGCGCTCGAAGGGCAGTTCGGAATCCCCGAGTTCTCCAAGGAGAAGAACGATGAGTAAGCGTCTCGCTGCCGCCGCGGTCCTCGCCGTACTCATCGCCGCTCCGCTGCACGCGTCGTTCGCCGACGTGGCTCGTGCCATCGACTCGCATCGCGGCGTCAAGCGCGTCTGGATTCCGTTCCTCGGCGTGGCGCGATTCGCGGTGCGGATGGTCGCGCCGGAAGGGGTGCACGACTTTCAGCTCGCCACGTTCGAAGGCGCCGGAAAAATGGATGCGCACGAACTGCAGCAGATCATGCGCACCAACATCGGCGCCGGCTTCACGCCGCTCGTGCAGGTCTGGTCG
>DASVRB010000538.1:0-2444 GCA_036388835.1 Thermoanaerobaculia bacterium
CCGCGCGACTTCACGAAAGTCATCCGGCCGCTTCACCGTGACCGGCTCCGTCTTTGAGCGCACGAACGAAACCGTCGCGCCACGCGCGCGCAGCTTCGGTGCGATCAGCTTGGCCACGCGCAAAGTCATGTCGCCTTCCTGGACCGGCTTGCTCTCGCCGACCTGAAACCAGCGCTCCTCCATCTTCGCCCAACGACCGCCGATGTGGCCGGGATCGAGCGCGATCTTTACCCCGGCGAGCTCGCGACCTTCGCGCGCCTTCGGAAGCGCCGCGGCAGCCCTCCACGTCGTCGCGAGTTTCTTTCGCGAGGCTTCGTCGCGCGCGAACCGAAGCGTGAACCACGTCTGCGGCTCGCGATCGATGAGGAACTGCGCGCCCTCCGCTTCGACGCGGATCAAGTCGGCGTTCACGCCGCGCGTGCAGTAAACATCCTGGAGCAAGCGCGTGAATTCATCGCGGGTGATCGTCTCCTGATACTTCTCCAGAGCGTCCCACTTCGGCGGCTTTCCGAGTGGACTGAGGTTCGGCGCGGAAAACGCAAGCGCGGGCAAGCAAACCCCCGCGAGCAGAATTGCCGCAAAACCGACGATGTTGTAGCGACGCCGCTCTGTCGGCGTAAACCGCCGCGCGATTCGGCACGCGTTGAACGGCGACAGAGCGCCGTCGCTACAACGACAACTGTCCTGCGGGTGGAAGTGACGGAAGCGCGTTTTGATTTCGTCGCATTTAACATCATCTTCGCGCGGCATGCTGACGATTCTCTTCCTGGGCGACATCGTCGGTGAGCCCGGGCGCAGCGCGGTCATCGCGCGCGTGCCGGAGTTGAAACAGGAGCACGCGCTCGATTTCGTGGTCGTGAATGGCGAGAACGCCGCCGGCGGCCGTGGTATCACGCCAAAGATCGCGATCGACCTCATGCGCGCGGGCGTCTCCGTGATCACGACCGGCGATCACGTCTGGGACCAGAAAGAACTGGTTCCGTTTCTCGCCACCGAGCCGCGCGTGTTACGGCCGATCAATTATCCGGACGGCGCACCCGGCGCGGGCTCAATCGTGCTCGAGACCGCGAAGGGCAAAGTCGGTGTGATTAGCGTGCAGGCACGCACCTTTATGCAGCCAATCCTGGAGAACCCGTTCGAAGCGCTCGATCGCGCGGTGACTCAGATGCGGAATGAGACACCAGTGATTTTGGTCGATGCGCATGGCGAAACGACGAGTGAGAAAATAGCCATCGGCCGCTTCCTGGACGGCCGCGTCTCTGCTGTCCTCGGCACCCACACGCACGTGCAGACGGCCGACGAGCAAATCTTCCCCGGCGGGACGGCGTTCCTGTGTGATGCGGGAATGTGCGGGCCTAACGAGTCGATCCTCGGTCGCGCGATCGATCCAATCGTCCACCGCTTCACCAACAACCTGCCCACGCAGATGCCCGTCGCGAAGGGCGACGTGCGAATCTGCGGGGCCATTGTCAGGGTCGACGAACAGACTGGGCGCGCGGTCTCGATCAGCCGCGTCAACGAACTCGTCGAACTGCCCGCCGAAGGTAGGCCGGGTCTCCCGAGCCGGCGGGGCGAGGACGTCCCACCTTCGGCTGGTTAGCGCGAATCGACACCGCCCTGCGCCGGGCGGCGGTGTAGGCCAGGTCTGCTGAGCGGGCGCTGGCCGAGTTATCGGCCGCTGAGAAGCTGCCACTCCCACACCCCGCCGCGACGGGAGACGCGGCCTACAGCTCGTCGTCTTCCGCGCCGTTCGCGTCGGCTGCTTCGGCTTCGGCGTCATCGGCTTCCACCGAGAAGCGCCGTTTGCGGCGAGCCTGCGGCAAGGGCGACAACGTCATGGTGATGTTTCGCCCGGCAAGCTTCGGCTCCATCTCGACCTGCGCCATCGTGTTCAGGTCGTCGCGCACCTTGTACATGAGCTGCATGCCGAATTCCTGGTGCGCCATCTCGCGACCGCGGAATTGGAGCTGCGCGCGCACCTTGTTCCCCTTATCGAGGAACGACTCGGCGTGCCGCATCTTCGTCATGTAATCGTGCTCGTCGATGTTTACGCGGAACTTGATCTCCTTCAGCTTCGTCCCGCCGGCTTTGCGATCCTTCTCCTGCTTGGAGAGGTCGTAACGGAACTTGCCGAAATCGACGATCTTGCAGACCGGCGGATTCGCCGTCGGGGCCACCTCCACCAGGTCCATCCCGATGCTTTGAGCGCGGCGGAGCGCATCGGAGAGTTTCATGACGCCGAGCTGCTCGCCCGTTGCGCCCATGATGACCCGGACTTCGCGTGCGCGAATCCGGCCGTTTACACGAATTTGTGGTTGCAGTTTAAATCAAGCTCCTGACCCGGCGAAGGGGGAGTGAGCCGCGTCCGCCGTTTACTTCTCTTCGCACTCTTCCGGCGTGGGGGATGCCTGCACCGAACACTCCTGCCTCGCCGCGGCTGCGAT
>DASVRB010000539.1:0-6027 GCA_036388835.1 Thermoanaerobaculia bacterium
GATCCGGCAGCTGCATACGTACGGTTTGCTCGATGCGGCGTTCCGTCCGCCGGCGACGCTGCTGGTGGTGCGGGCGCTGATGCGGCAGCGCAAGATGCTGGTCGAATATGCGGCCGATCACGTGCGCCACATCCAGAAGGCGCTCGATCTGATGAATGTGAAGCTTCATCTGGTGGTCTCCGACACCACCGGGTGTCGGCCCTGCGCATCATCCGGGCGATTTTGCGCGGACAGCGGTGTCCGTCCAAGCTAGCTGCCTTGCGCGAGCCGTCGTGCCGCGCCTCGGAGGAGGCGTTCGTCGCGGCGCTGACCGGCAACTACCGTCACGAGCATCTGTTCGCGCTGCGGCAGGCCGTGGAGTTGTTCGACGTGTATCAGGCGAAGATCGAAGCGTGTGACGCCGAGCTCGCGAGCGCTCTGGCTGACGTCGAGGCTCGGCGCCCGGCCGCGGCGGCCGCATCGCAGCCCCACAGCAGACGGCGCCGCAAAAACCAACTGCACTTCGACGCCCGGCCTCTTCTACAGCAGATCGCCGGAGTCGATCTAGCCGCGATCAGCGGCTTCGACACGTCGACCGCACTGACGATCCTCTCCGAGACCGGGGCCGACATGTCTCCATGGCCGAGCGGCAAACACTTCTCGGCCTGGCTCGCACTCAGTCCGAACAACCGCATCACGGGCGGCAAGCCGCGCAGGCGTTCCGACTTGCCGCACAGACCCTCGAGCGAGCGAAATGCGGACTGGGCGCCTTCTTCCGCCGAATGAAGTCACGCCACGGCCGTCAGATCGCGATCAAGGCCACCGCCCACAAGCTCGCCCTGATCTTCTACTCGATGCTCAAACACGGCGACGAATACCACCCGACGCCGAGCAATCAATACGAACAGCGCTACCGCGAGACCCTGCTCAAACCGTTGAACAAAAGAGCAACTGCGCTCGGCTTTGCGCTGACGCCGATCGAGGTGGTTCATTAGAAGCGTAGCGAGGGACCTGGGCGGGCGGGTCGCGGAAGGCACGTGCATCGCGCCCCTCCCGCCCAGGTCCCTCGACTACGCTCGGGATGACAAGCATGGTGAGGCCGCGCGCCTGCACCGCGCTGACACACGCCTTCACCTGTGATATCACGCCCGCGCAGTAAGTTACCTGGAGACACCATGACGATGACTGCTGAACAGCGCCAGGTCGACGTCGTCGACCGGCTGGCGGCCGAGGCCCGAAAACGCGTTCCGGTGGAGCACGCCGAGAGCATCGAGCACTTCGTGCGCCGCTACTTTGCCCACGTTGCACCTGACGACATCATCTACACCTCATTCGAAACGCTTCTCGGCGGTGCACTGTCGCTGTGGGAGTACGGCGCGCAGCGCTCGCCCGGCGTTCCGAAAGTACGCCTCTTCAATCCCGCGCAGGAGCAGGGCGGCTGGGGTCTCGAGCACACCGTCATCGAGATCATCAACGACGACATGCCGTTCCTCGTCGATTCCGTCAGCGCCGAGATCACCCGCCGCGAGCGGAAGATCCATCTGCTGCTGCATCCGATCATCCGCGCGCGCCGCGATGCGGATGGCCGGCGCATCGAGCTGACCGACACGCTCGCCGCGCCGAGCGACGCGATCGTCGAGTCGTACATGCACGTCGAGATCGATCAGGAGACGCAGCCGGAAGAGCTCGAATCGATCCGCGCGTCGCTCGAGAACATCCTTCGCGAAGTGCGTCTCGCCGTCGGCGACTGGCGCACCATGCGCGAGCGGCTCAAAGCCAACGTCGCCGAGCTCGAGACCGCAAAGCAACTGCCGATGCCGGCAGAAGAAGTCGAGGAGGCGAAAGCGTTTCTCCGCTGGCTCGACACCGGAAACTTCATCTTCCTCGGTCATCGCCGCTACACCTTCGAGACCGTCGACGGCAGCGACTATCTGCGTCCGCAACCGGAGACCGGCCTCGGCATCCTGCGCGACATTCGCCCGACCTCGATTGCGCGCGGCGATCAGGCGCTTTCCGCCGAATTCAGCGCATACGCGCGGCGCAAAGACCTGATCATCATCACCAAAGCGAACAGCCGCAGCCTCATTCACCGGCCGGTTCCGCTCGACCGTATCGGCATCAAGCGCTACGACGACAACGGCAATCTGATCAGCGAGGATCGCTTCCTCGGCCTCTTCACTTCCGCCGCGTACAACCGCAGCGTGCGCGACATCCCGATGCTGCGGCTGAAGGCGAAGCGCACGCTCGATCGCGCCGGCCTCGATCCGCATTCGCACAACGGTAAGGCGCTGGTCGACATCCTCGAGACCTTCCCGCGCGACGAGTTTTTCCAGGTCACCGACAACGAGCTGTTCGAGATCGCGCGCGGCGTGCTGCTGCTGCAGGAACGTCATCGCGTCGCCGTCTTCACACGCACCGACGTCTTCGAGCGCTTCGTCGCCTGCTACGTCTTCGTGCCGCGCGATCGGTACACCGCCGATTTCAAAGAACGCGCGCGCGTCGTGCTCGAAGAAGTCTTCCAGGGCCGCGACACCGAGGTGTACGACCACATCACCACCTCCGCGCTCGCGCGTGGACTGTTCATCGTCCGCACCACGCCGGGCGAGATTCCGGAAGTCGACATCCGCCGCATCGAAGCGATCGTCGGCGAAGTCGCGCGTACGTGGGGCGATCGTCTGCTCGACGCGCTCTGCTCGAATCGCGGCGAAGAGTACGGAATCGACCTGCATCACCGTTACAACAAAGCGTTCCCGGTCGCGTACGCGGAGCGCTTCTCCGCCGAGGCCGCGCTGTACGACATCAATCACGTCGAGCACGTGCTCGCGACCGGCGACCTGGTCGTCGACCTCTATCGTCATCGCAGCGATCAGCGCCAGTTCCACTGCAAGATCATTCACGCCGGCGCGCCGGTGCCGCTGTCCGAGATCATGCCGCGCCTCGAGAACATGGGGCTCAAAGTGCTGGCGGAAGTGCCGTACGAGATCCATCCGCTCGGCGCCTCGCAGTCGGTGCGCATTCGCGAATTCAGCCTCGACGCCGAGGGGATGCAGGACGATCTCTCGCCGATCAAAGAGAAGTTCCAGGACGCGTTCATCCGCGTCTGGACGCGGCAGGCAGAGAACGACGGCTTCAATCGCCTCGTCCTCGGCGCGGAGCTCGAGTGGCACGAAGTGGTGATCCTGCGTGCGTACGCGAAGTACCTGCGCCAGGTCGGCGTCACGCTGACCGAGGGATACATTCAGCAGACCCTCGCCAAACATCCGCAGATCACGCGCAGCATCATTCAGCTCTTCAAGAACTACTTCGAGCCGGGAGTCGGCGACGACGCCGGCCTCGGACGCAAAGGCGCGTCACTCGGCATCCGCTCGCAGATCGAAGACGCGCTCGAGCAGGTCACGAATCCCGACGAAGACCGCATCCTGCGGCTGTACGTCAGCCTCATCGAAGCGACCCTGCGCACGAACTACTTCCAGCGCGCGGAGAACGGCGAGCGGAAGTTTTACGTCTCGTTCAAGCTCGACTCGCAGAACGTCCCCGAGCTCCCGTTGCCGCGTCCCATGTACGAAATCTTCGTGTACGCGCCGTGGATGGAAGGCATTCACCTGCGCTTCGGCAAAGTCGCGCGCGGAGGCCTGCGCTGGTCCGATCGTCGCGAAGACTTCCGCACCGAGATCCTCGGCCTCGTCAAAGCGCAGCAGGTCAAGAACGTCGTCATCGTGCCGGTCGGCTCGAAGGGCGGCTTCGTCGTGAAGAACCCGTCGCCCGATCGCGCGGCGTTCCAGCAGGAAGGCATCGAGTCGTACAAGACCCTGCTGCGCGGCATGCTCGACATCACCGACAACCTGCGCGGCGATGAAGTCGTGCCGCCGCGCGACGTCGTGCGCCGCGATCCCGACGATCCGTATCTCGTCGTCGCGGCCGACAAAGGGACGGCAACGTTCTCCGATCTCGCGAACTCCATCTCCGCCGAATACGGCTTCTGGCTCGGCGACGCGTTCGCGTCCGGCGGCTCCGCCGGCTACGACCACAAAGGCATGGGCATCACCGCGCGCGGAGGCTGGGAAGCGGTCAAGCGCCACTTCCGCGAGATCGGCGTCGACACGCAGAGCGAAGACTTCACCTGCGTCGGCGTCGGCGACATGTCGGGCGACGTCTTCGGCAACGCGATGCTGCTGTCGCCGCACATCAAACTGCAGGCGGCGTTCAACCACTCGCACATCTTCGTCGACCCGAATCCCGACGCCGCGCGCAGCTTCGAAGAGCGGCGCCGCATGTTCGACAACCGTCTGAACTGGAACGGCTACAACCCCGAACTGCTGTCGGAAGGCGGCGCGGTGTTCGAGCGCAGCGCGAAGACGATCAACATTTCGGAGCAGGTGCAGACGCTGTTCGAGCTGCCGCGCAAGAACGTCACGCCGACGGAGCTCATGCGCGCGATTCTGCTCGCGCGTGCAGACCTGCTGTGGCTCGGCGGCATCGGCACGTATGTCAAGGCCTCGTGGGAAGACCACGCCGCCGCGCGCGACCGTGCGAACGATCCGATCCGCGTCGATGGGCAGGAGCTGCGTGTGCGCGTGGTCGGTGAAGGGGCGAACCTCGGCTTCACGCAAAAGGGACGCATCGAGTACGCGCTTACCGGCGGCCGCATCAACACCGACGCGATCGACAACTCCGCGGGCGTCGACACCTCGGATCACGAGGTCAACATCAAGATCGCGCTCAACGACGCCATCACGCGCGGAGAGCTGACCGGCATCGAGGAGCGCAACCGCATCCTTGCCGAGATGACGGACGACGTGGCCGGCCTCGTGCTGCGCGACAACTACGAACAGACGCAGGCGATCTCGATCACGCACGCCCTCGGCGAGCGGCTGCTCGACACGCAGGCGCGCTTCATGCGCGGCCTCGAGAAAGCGGGCAAGCTCGATCGCGCCATCGAAGGATTGCCGGACGACGAGACCATCGCCCATCGTCACACGCAGCAGCTCGGACTGACCCGTCCAGAGATCGCGGTGCTGCTCGCGTACGCGAAGCTCGTGCTCTTCGATGATCTGATCAAAACCGATCTGCCGGACGATCCGCAGCTCGCGAACGACCTCGTGCTGTACTTCCCGGACGAGCTGCGCGGCCGCTTCCGTCCCACCATCGAGCGGCACAAGCTCCGCCGCGAGATCATCGCCACGGTGGTGACGAACGCGATGATCAACCGCGTCCGTCCGACGTTCGCGTGGCAGATGTGCGACGACACCGGAAAGGGCTACGCCGACGTCGCCCGCGCGTTCATCATCATGCGCGACGCGTTCGATCTCCGTTCGATCTGGAAAGAGATCGAAGCGCTGGACAACAACCTCGCGGCGGGCGTGCAGCTCGACATGATGATCGCGGTCGCGCGGCTGCTCGAGCGCGCGATTCTGTGGCTGCTGCGCAGCGGATACGAGCGGCTCGACATCGCCGCGCTGACGAGCGAGTTCCGTCCGCGCATCGAAGCGATCGGCAACCGTCTCGTCGACGTACTGCCCGCGGCGCTGCTCGGCCGCGTGCGCGTGCGCCAGGCTGAGCTGATGGAAGACAAGATTCCGGAGCCGCTGGCGAAGCGTGTGGCGAGCCTCGATGTGATGAGCTCCGCGATGGACATCATCCGGATCGCGCGCGCCGACGACGCGTACGGTGTGGAGGATGTAGCGCGCGTCTACTTCGGACTCGGTGAGCGTTTCGCGCTCGACCGGCTTCGCAGCGCGAGCCAGACCGTCGCCGCCGAAACGCCGTGGCAGAAGAGCGCCCTCAGCTCTCTCGTCGAGGACCTGTTCAACTACCAGAGCACGCTCGCCTCACGCGTGATCG
Organism: Thermoanaerobaculia bacterium; assembly: GCA_036388835.1. GTDB lineage: Bacteria > Acidobacteriota > Thermoanaerobaculia > Gp7-AA8 > Gp7-AA8 > QHVT01. The sequence goes on from DASVRB010000539.1 coordinate 5,821, forward strand.
CCGAAACGAACGGCGCCGGCGGCGATCCGGTCGAGGCCTGGCTGGCGAAACGCCCACGCGCAGTCGAGCGCGTCGATCAGACCATGCACGACTTCCGCGCCTCGGCGAGCGTGGATCTGGCAATGCTGGCCGTCGCGTCGCGGCAATTGCGGTCGCTCGTGGAGTCGTAATGTGGTCGTTCTTGTGGAGCGGCGGGGGGGTGGGCGG
>DASVRB010000540.1:0-6963 GCA_036388835.1 Thermoanaerobaculia bacterium
GAAACGGTCGTACGGATAGCGAAAGCGGCGTTCATACAGCAGTGGGAGCGGGTGAGGGGGGGCGACTGCACGACGCAGATCGGCGGCGCGAATGAGCTCGCGCGGCTTCGAGATCAAAAGCAGCGGCGCCAGTCCGAGCCACGTCTTTCGCTGCGACGGATAGAAGCGCGCCAGCATCACATTCGAAAAATATTCGCGCCGCGTGAGCCGCCGCTCGAGCCATCCATCGCCGACCGGATGATTGACGCGGAAGAGAAAGTCGTACGCCTCGAAGCCGTTGTACAGCGGCATTTCCAGACAAGCGACGCCGCGCTGCCGCGCAAAGACAGCGGCGACGAGATGAGCGGCGTCGTGATCCTGATGGCCCCCTTCCCACGCCAGCGTCACGACCTCATCGACGCTTGCGATCGACGACTGCACGAACTGCAGTGCCTCATCGAGATGCTCGGGCAGTGTCCCATCGGCGATGCGTTGTCCGTCGGGCGCGACGCGGAAGTCGTTCACTCCGAGCTGCGCCAGCACGTGTCGCGATTCGGCGTCGCGCACCGCCGCCGGTTTCGCGGACGCACCATCGGTGAGGCAGACGCACGTCACCTCGCTGCCGCGCGCAACCTCCCACCGGATGCGCGATGTGAGCGCCACCTCGTCATCCTGATGCGCGAAGATGAACGCCACCTTCACGTGCCCGATCTCCGCGCGATCACGAGCAGCGCGTCCGACTTGCCGCGGAGCCGCTCGATCGCGTTGATGGCGAAAAACAGCGGGACGGCCAGCGCCGCTTTCCAGCGCGGCATCCGTCCGTCGAGGGTGAGCCGGTCGACGACGGTGCCGTTCGGCACTTCGTCGAGATAGCGCGCCGCCACGACCTCGAAGCCGTTGTTCGCCAGAAAGCGCGTCAGCGTCGCTTCATTGAAGTAGACCGTGTGCGGATGCTCGTACTCCGATTGCCAGAGGCGCCGCACGGCGCTGCCGATGCGCAGCGCATGCGCCACCCGGTAGAAAAGGCCGTCGCACGACGGCACTTTGATCACCCAGAGCGCGCGCGCTTTGCGCGCGACGAGCCCCGCGAACGCGTCGAGATCGTGCAGGTGCTCGATGACGTCGAGCGTCGAAAGCACGTCGGCCGGTGGGGTCCTCTCGTCGAGCACCCCCTCTTCGATCGCGCCGATCCGCTCGCGTGCTGCACGCGCTGCTTTCGCATTCGGCTCGATGCCGCGCACCGTGAAGCCGGCCGCGCGCGCGGCGTCGAGCACGTGCCCGTAGCCGCAGCCGACGTCGAGCCATTCGCCGGCGCCGCCGTGATCGCGCGCAAAGTCGACGATCACCTCTGCCTGCGCGCGCCGCACCGCACCGATCGATTGCGCGTACGCCGCGTCATTGACGTCGGCGTAGTTCAGTTTTTTACCCGGCTCGATCACGCTGCTGCGTAGGCCGCACGCTCTGCAACGCCGTACCGTCACTCCCGCCACAGTGCTGGAAGTGAAGCGCGCGTCGCCGCAGATCGTGCAGGCCGCCGTCATCAGAGGTGATCCGTATCCGCCCACATCACCCGCCACGGACGTGCGGCATGTTCGCGTGGATGGACGAGCAGGCGAAACCAGTGCGGTCCCGGCAGAAACCCCGCCCGCAGCAGCATCGCGAACGCCGCATGTTGACGCGACGCGAACGCGGCGACGAGCGTGCAGCGCTCCGCCCGCGCATGGGCGATCGCATTGCGCAGCAGCTTCGTCGCGGTTCGCCTGTTGCGCCATGCGATGTCGACGACGGCGAGTGTGTCGAGGCCCTTCAGCGTGGTGCGCCGCGTGACGAGATATGCCTCGCCGCGAACGCCGGTTACGCGATACGTCCAGCGCGGGTTGTCGAAGAAGCGCCACGCCAGAAACTCCGGCGTGCGTGCGATGCAGCCGTCGTCGCCGCCGAGCTCACTCATCCAGTCGACATTTGTGCGCTGCAGGAGCCGCATCGGCGTCTCGCGGCGAAACGTGAAGGCCGGCCGCAGGAGCACGGGCACGCGGCCGGCCACCGTCCAGCCGCCACGCAGCATCGCGCCGAGGACCGCGCTGCGGATCTGATAGGCGGTGGCGACCGTGTGCTCGCTGCGCGTCATCGCTTCGCGCACGACGCCGGAAAAGGCCCCTTGCCCGCGCGCCGCCGGTGCGGTCATCGCGTCGACGGCGAGCGCGCCAGGCACCGCCACGCCATCGAGCATGTGCGGAAGCGTCAGCAGCGCGAGGTGCGTAGAGAGCTCGTTGTCGCCGCAAGCGCCGGTGAACATGCGCGAGCGCGCGAACTCCCAATCCCAGAACTGCGGATCGAGTTTCTCCGGATCGACGTCGCCGAAGCAGCGCGTCCGGAGCGCCAGGATGCGCTCGCGGTCCGCTGCGGTCGCTTCACGGAAGTGCACGCTCGATCTTCGCACGGTCGGGCGACACGACGATCGTGCCGCGCTCGAACGCGCGCGTGGCGGTCAGTCCGTCGCGCTGCAGTTCGCCCGCCGGTGCGCCGAGGTCGAGGAAGTAGAGGTCGGAGAAAACAGTCCGGTTGATGTCTGAGGTGGCGACGTACGCATCGTGGCCGAAGAGCCGCGCCGTGGCGAGGATCCGCTCGAGCTTTTCCGGCTCGTAATTGAGATGCACGAAGCGAACGTGCGGATAGCGCTCCGCCGGCGGCAGGATCAACTGCGGCATCAGAAAGTCGAGGCTGTTCCAGCGATTCGTCGGGTCGTGCCATGGCCGGGTGAGGAGGCTCTCCGTGACGTCGTAGTCGGCGTACGGCAGATAGTGCTCCGCGGCGCGGTAGCCCTGGTTCGTGATGATCAGCGTCAGCTCTTTTCGGAGCAGTGAGAGAAAGCGGGCGAACGCCACGTCGTACAGCAGCTCCGGGTGCCGCTTCTGGAACGCGTCGAGCGCGTCGGGATGCACGCTCTCGAACGTGGTGGTGTCGAGAAAGACGCCGTCGTAGCCTATCGCCTTCAGCCGTTTGGCGATCGCACGGACCCGCTGCTCGTTCTGCTCGTCATTGCCGGGGTCGTAATAAAACGCGTCGGCGTCATTCGCCCCTGCATGACCGTACAGCGGGTACCGGTTGAGGAGCGTCGTGCGGTCGCCGCGCAACAGCCGCTCGTGCCACGTCCCTTTGCGCACCAGCGTGCGGTAGAACGCCACCGACCATTCGTACAACGCCAGCCGCGTCCCCGCTTTGTTGAGCGCGCGCACCTGCTCGCGCGGCAACGGATCGTGCGTCACCAGCACGTCGAACCGCCCGAAGAACGCGAGCTGCTTCGCCGTCAGCGCCCCGCCGTAATGAAACGCCACACTCCCGCGCCGTTCGGCCGCAAGCACCGGAACCGCCAGCATCATCGCAACCAGCATCAACGCGCGGGGAACCATAAGCAACAAGAGGGCCGGGAGGGGTATCGTCGAAGCGCGCCGCGTCGAGGATAGAATTTCTCAAATGAACATGCACAGATTTCTCATCGTCATTGAAGATGCCGGCGCGAACTTTTCGGCGTACTCCCCCGATCTGCCCGCTTGCGTCGCCACAGGCACTTCACGCGACGAGACGGAAAAGAACATGTACGAGGCCATTCAGCTGCACATTGAAGGGCTTCGAGAAGATGGCCTCCCCATACCGCAGTCGAAGACGACTGCCGAGTACGTCATGGTGGGCGCCTGACGGTCCGCGCGTCGCAGCCGCGCCGAAGCCGCTGACATGCTCACCATCAGACTGACCAGGCAGTCCCCGACTCACCACCTGTTCCAGTACGCACGGCCAGACGGCAGTGGTGAATCGGCCGAGCTCGAAACGAAGACGTTCCTGTACCACGACCTCCTCCACTTTGCAGTGGAGTCGGAGGCGAGCCTCACGAGCTCGTTTTATGGCCTCCTTGCGCGAGGAGAGACGTTCAAGAACCTCCGGGAATTGTCACTGCACCAGCCGAGCGAGATCGCTACGACAGAACGAGTCGTCGGAATGCTGACCGGCCTTTTCAAGAACAACGACAGTGATTTCGACGACGTTGTCATGCGTGCGATCGACATGCTTCGGCAGATCGAAGAGAGCGCGCCGCTCTGGCTCACCCCAGCGTTAGTGACGAATGTGCAGGAACGGATGCGCAGATTGCTGGGAGAGTGGAAGGCGACGCGGTTCGGGAAGACGATGACGTTGCGCTTCGAGCCAGCCGAGCAATGAATTAGGCCGTCGACAAAAACTCAGCCGCCCGGACGTAATCGGTCAGCCCAGTACCCGGGCCGCCTGCTTTGATGTGCGACTGCCACGATGAAGAGCTCGTGCGGCTCTACGACGTACATCAGGGTACGTCCGCGGACCGCGCCGCTGAACGGAGTAACCTCGGATGTCGTCTTACGAACGACGCGCGCGATTATCGAGAAGATCGATTCAAGCGCGCATTTCTTTGAGATTTACCCCGACGCATTACACCTGCCACGCATATCCCACTTTCAGGAACAACGTGCGGCTCTCCTGGGTCAGGTCGATCTGGTGGTTGCCGGTGTGCGTGTCGGAGTAGCCGAGGAACAAGACGGTGAGGGGATTGATCTTGTAGGAGAAGAGGAGCTGATTGAAGAAGTCGCGACTGCGGGCGTCGATGGGGAACTCGTAGTTGTCGCGGTCGCGTTTGACGTCGAGGTGCTGACCGATCCAGCGGACGAACGTGCGGTTATTCAATTGGTATGTCGCGCGGAGCTCAGTCAGGCCGGCATTGAACAGGCGGCCGTCGTCGACGTCGAGTGCTTCATAGGCGTGGCTGAGGTTGAGGCGCAAGTGGCGGCCGACGTTCCAGCGGACGCCGGGGTCGAAGCGGAACTGTTCGCCCTGACGGCCATTGGCGAAATCGATCTGATTGCCACTGCTCGCCTGTGCGGTGATGAAGACGTCCGGGTGCGCGGCAAATTCGCCGTACAGGACGACGCGGCTGATGTCGAAAAGCTGGCGGCGATAGCGCTGTTCGTGGTGTGCAAAGAAGTCGGCGCGGACAAATGATTGGCGCGGTCCCTGCGCCCACGCATAAAAGTCGGCGCGGCGTTCGAGAGCATCTCCCTTCTGATCGTCGAGGTGGGCAGCCTCGACCCCGACGCGCATGTGCGTCCAGGCGCTCTTCGCCGGATACCACGCGCGCTCGACCGCGAATCCTTTTTCGCGAAAATCGACGCGCGGTACGAATCCCAAATCGGCGCGAAAGTCTTTGGCGAGATCGCGGTATGCAAAGTAGTACATCCAGTCGCGCGAGGTGTGCTGATAAACCGCGCGCAGGCCGTGGCCAGTGATTGCGGACCTGCTCCTCTCCGGAGTCGTGACGGACGACGGGTATTGCGTCGATGAGCCGAGGAGCTCGAGGCGGAACGCTTTGGTGCCGCGCCAGCGGAAGAGGATGTCGCCGCCGAGCATCCGATTGTGATAGCCGTCGCCTTCGCGGCTGGTGAAGAAGAAGCCTCCAGTAGCGGTCCGGGTGGGCGAGCCATAGAGGTCGCGGCGATACCGGAGGATTGTGGAGAGGTTCTTGTCGTCTACAAAGGCGAGCCTGCTCCCTTCGGCGGACGGGATCAAGAAATTGGTGCGGCGGTCCTGCGTCACAATGGCGCCGAGAGCGTTCTTGCCCGACTTGCCGGTCAGCTTCACGCCCCAGTCCGGCTCCGCGATGTTGCGGCTGTAGATCGCATTGAAGCGCGTCTCGAAAATATCCGCACCTTCAAGAAAAAACGGCCGCTTTTCTGCGAAAAACAGGGCGAATTGCGTATTGACGGCGAGCTGCGCGGCGTCGGCCTCGACCTGCGAGAAATCGGGATTGATGGTGCCGCTGAATGTGAAATTCGGTGTGATGCCCCACTGGCCGGTCAGGCCGGCTTCGACGTCGGGATCGCCGGTGTCGAGCGGGCCGGAGGGAAAGTCGCGGCGAACGCCACTCTGTGAGGCGGTAATGGTCGGATTGAGCTCGATCGAGCGCGCGGGGGAGACGCCGGCAATGCCGGTCAGACTGGCGGCCTGGCAGAGGTAGCAGTTGTTGCCACGCTGCCGCGGATTGACGGCGAGACGGTATTGCTGATTGCGGGGATATCGGCGGATGGCGTCGATTCCCCACGTCATCTCGCCGCCGCCCGAGGGAAAGCGCAGCGATGAAAATGGGATGCGCAGCTCGACTTCGTAACCATTGGCGGTAATGCGGCCGGCCGAATCCCAGATCGCGTCCCACGAGTTGTCTTCGTTGCCGGTCATTTCGTTGTGCGTGAGGTCGCTCTGCACGCCGAGGGGATTGACGAAAAATTGAAAGGCGCGGCGCTGATCGTTGAACGTGTCGAGGACGAGGCCGACCGCGTCGTCGGCGTTTGCGTTGTCGCGGTCGGAGTAGCGCGCACGAATCTGCTGCGGATTGGGATCGTGCGCCCGGAACGCGGCATACAGGTTTCCTTCGTCGTACGTGATCCACACTTCGGTGCGCACGGGCGCTTGTGTGTTCTCGGCAGGCTCCGTTTCGTACGCGAGCTCGAAGGTCGGCGGTGCGCTGTACGTGCTCTCGTCGAGCCGGCCGTCGACGCGAATCGTTTCGGTGAGCGCCACGGCGCGATAGACCGGCTTCACGCGCGGCTGCGGCGCCTCCTGAGCGAGGGCTTGAAACGTGATGGCGATGAATCCGATCGCTGCGGCGGCGATGGTTTTGTGCATGGGAACGGACTCTCCTGGAGGCGCTGAGCGCAAGGTCGGGGGAGAGTAGCCCGAGAGGGACGAGCGAGAGATGGCGCAGGGATGAACGGCCCGAATCGTTTGCCGATCGTTTTCGAGACGAGATGTTTCAAGGGAGGTGGCGGGCTGAGCGGCGCAGAGCGGCGTCCGCACGACCGCCGCTCGCTTACGATGTCGGTATGTCGATGCGCGCGCTGTACGCGATTCTTCTGTTCATCATTGCGCACGGCGCCTCTGGTGCGATCGTCAGTGGCGTGGCGGCGTCGT
>DASVRB010000541.1:0-13338 GCA_036388835.1 Thermoanaerobaculia bacterium
CCTGCGCCGTAAATTCGGTTTCTTTACAGAACACGAGGATGACATTCCGCTCGCACAAGACTTGATGGTGGCGATGCGCGATCAGAAAGCGGATTTCACGCTGACGTTTCGCGCATTGTGCGACGCGTCCGCAAATGGTGATTGGGATTTCGCGGTGGAGCGTCTGTTCAATGACCCGACCGCAGTCCGCGAGTGGCTCCCTCGCTGGCGCGCCCGCCTGGCGGCGGAGCCGCCCGCACCCGACCGCCGCGCCGCGATGCGCACCGTGAATGCTGCGTTCATCCCTCGGAATCACCGTGTTGAAGCGGTGATCCGCGCGGCAGTGGACGAGGATGATTTCGCACCGTTCGAGGAGCTGCTGTCGATCCTCTCCCGCCCGTACGAGGATCAACCGGAGTTCGCGCAATACATGCAGCCCCCCCACGAAAATCAACGGGTCCTCCAAACGTTCTGCGGCACATGAGCCGGCGCGACGACGGCGGCGTCTCCGGCCGCCCGCGTATTGGTGGCCGAGGGAGAGACGACGGGGGCGCCTCCGGCGGGCCGGCCACGGGCCGGCAGGCGTTTGTTGGCCAAGCCCGTTGGGACGCAGTTCGCGGTGCGCGTCTTCGTGACGTAAACGCGCGTCAGGCGGAGCGACAAACGCCTGCCGCGCCGTGCGCGGCCCGCCGGAGGCGCCCCCGTCGTCTCCCCGTCGTCCGCCGATGCGTGCCCGCCGGAGGCGCTCCCGTCGTCTGTCCCGTATGATCCGCGCGAGTGAACGCGACGCGGAAGGCGCATCTGCAGATTCATTTTTGTGTCGTCCTTTGGGGCTTTACCGCCATCTTTGGGCGGCTCATCTCCTTGCCTGCCTTGCCGCTCGTCTGGTGGCGCATGGCCCTCGTCGCCGTAATTCTCGGGTGCGTGCCGCGCGTGTGGCGCGAGTGGCGAAGAATGCCGGCGCGGCTGCTTGCGGCGTACAGTGGCGTCGGGTGCCTCATTGCGCTGCACTGGCTCACCTTTTACGGCTCCATCAAACTCTCCAATGCCTCCGTCGGCGCGACCTGCATGGCGCTCGCGCCGGTCTTTCTCTCCATTGTCGAGCCGCTCATCGTGCGACGGCCGTTCAATGTGCGGGAACTGCTGCTCGGCGTCGTCATGGTGCCGGGCGTGGTGATGGTCATTGGAGGTGTTCCGGGCGGCATGCGCAGTGGCATTGCGCTCGGAATTCTGTCGGCGGTCTTTGTCGCGATCTTCAGCACGCTCAATAAACGCCTCGTGCATCATGCCGATGCACTCGCTGTGACGGCGATCGAGCTCGCGGCCGGCGCGGTGCTGTTGACGATCTTCGGACCGCTGCTGATGCCGCCGCTATTTGCAATGCCGTCGCAGCACGATGCGATCCTGCTGCTGATTCTGGCGGTCGGCTGCACGATTCTCCCCTTCACCCTGGCGCTGGTTGCACTACGCCACCTCAGCGCGTTCGCCGCACAGTTGGCGGTGAATCTGGAGCCGGTGTACGCAATTCTGCTCGGCAGCATGCTGCTGAAGGAGCACCGCGAGCTCGACCCTCTGTTCTACGCCGGCGTGCTGCTGATTCTCGGCGCGGTCCTGAGCTACCCCCTGGTCGTCCGCACCCAACCCGCGCCTCCGATGCCGTAGCGGGCGCGCGGCCTGACGGGGAGACGACCGGGAGACGACGAGGGGCCTCCGGCGGGCCGGCCACGGGCCGGCAGGCGTTTGTTGGCCAAGCCCGTTCGGACGCAGTTCGCGGCGCGCGTCTTCGTGGCGTAAACGCCCATCAGGCGGAGCGACAAACGCCTGCCGCGCCGTGCGCGGCCCGCCGGAGGCCCCTCGTCGTCTCCCCCCGTCGCCCCACGGTCGCCGCGCGATCGCGCCGCTGCGGCACAATGCGCGGCCATGTTCGAGGCTTTTCGCGAGCGCGATTACCGGCGGTTCTGGTTCGCGCAATTCCTGTCGAACGTCGGCTCGTGGATGCAGTCGGTGGCGCAGGCGTGGCTGGTGTATCGCATCAGCCACTCCGCGTTCCTCCTTGGCGTGGTGGCGTTTGCGTCGACCGCGCCGGGGATCGTGCTGATGCTGCCGGGCGGCGTGCTGGCCGATCAGCTCAACCGGCGGCGGGTAGTGGTCGTGTCCCAATGCGCGCAGGCGCTGGCGGCGCTGTTCGTCGCCGTGATGATCTTCCAGGACGCGATCGAGATCTGGCACGTCGCGCTGGCCGCCGCGGTCGCCGGCACGGCCATGTCGTTCTCCGCTCCGGCCTGGCAGGCCATGGCAGTCGATCTGCTCGACGACCGCTCGCGATTACCGAACGCCGTAGTGATGAACTCACTGCAGTTCAATCTCGCCCGCGCGATAGGTCCGGTCCTGGCCGCAATCGCGCTCTCACGTTATGGAGCGGCGTGGTGCTTTGTGGCGAACGCAGTCTCGTTCATTCCGCTCATCTTCGTCCTCGAATCGTTTCGCCACCGCAAACAGCACGGAGAGCCAGGCAGCGGCAGCATCCTGACGAAACTCATTGAAGGCTTTGCGTATGTGCGCGCCAATCGCGTGGTCACGCTGATCCTCGCGGTCGTCGTGGTCACGAATTTCTTCGGTTATCCCGTGCTCACGCTCATGCCGCTCGTTGCAGCCCGGCTATACGGAGATGACGCAAGCGGACTGGCCTTTCTCATGGGCATGATGGGCGCCGGCGCGCTGGTCGGTGCGCTCTCGCTTTCAGTACGCATCCCGCGGCGTCCAATGCGCGCGGCCGCGATCTGCCTCGCCGTGTTCAGCGCGATGCTGGTGACGGTAGCGCTGACGCACAGCACATTCGTCGCCGCGATTGCGCTCACGATCGCCGGCGCCGGCATCGTGACGTGCACCGCGCTCTGCAACACCTCGCTCCAGCAGCACATCCCCGACTCGATGCGCGGCCGCGTCCTGGCGATGTATGCGTATGCGTTCTTCGCGTTCGTACCGTTCAGTAATTTGATTGCCGGCACGATTGCAGACCGTTACGGCATCGCCGTCACGCTCGGCTTTCTCGCCTGCGGCCTCTTCTTCATCGGCGGGACCACCGCCCTCGCGTTGCGCGACGAACCGTAAAAACCTACCGCTCGCGCGCGGTCCGGACCATTGCCACCAGCACGCGCCGCGCATCTTCGGCGGTGCGCACTTCTTCAGTGAAGGCGACGCGCAGCCCCTTCATCCCCTCGCTGGTGCGCGCACGGACGACGAACCCGAGGCGGTCGCAGGCGACCATCGTCGTCTCCTCTGCCTCGAGTTTGCCGAAGTGACGCGTGATCTCGCGCAGTGCCTCCGCGTGATCCGCATTCATATGCTCGATGATTCGCGCGGACGCATCGGCCAGCGGATCGGCCTCGGCGGCGGTGTAGTCGTCGCTGGCGATCCAGCCCATCACGCCGAAGCCGCCGACGAAATAGACGTTCGTCACGTCGAGGCGGAAGAACGCGAAATCGGAGTAGTCGATCCAGTGCCGCGCATTTGGGTGGCGTGCGAGGTACGTCTGGCGCAGTTCATCGCTCACGTTTTCGATGCGCGTAACCGTGCCGAGGAGCGTGGCGCGGGCGAGGCCGAGCGGGTCGGAGGCGTTGCCGCTCTGCATCACCAGCAGACTCGCGCGTGGATCGGCCAGCACGTTCTGCGTATGAATGGCCATCCCGCTGATCAGAAAAATCGGCACGCCGTCGGACGTCAGCGCGTACGGCATCACAGAGCCAAATGGCCAGCCGGCATGCTTCACCGAATGCGTCGAGAGCGTGCCGAGCGACTCACGCTCGACGAGCGTGCGCGCGCGCTCCGCGTACGTCGGCTCGGGCGCGGTGGAGGGCGGGAGGGAGGAGGCGTGCTGAGTCATTGGTGCGCAGAGTATGGCGTGGATCGCGCCGCTGCTCTGCCGTTACTCGAGCGCGAGCGTTGCGCCGGGAAGGAGTGTCCCGTTTGCGCAGTGCTCCGCGCGTTCGCTGCTCACGCGACAGAGGCGATATTCGCCAACCGCCACGTTCGGAACCGTGACCGTAGAGTTCTTCCGTAAGGCGATACCCTGCCCCTCCGCCCACCCGAGCAGCAATTGCACCGGTACCGCGATGCCGTTCTGGAAGAGACGCATTCCGTCCACGCGATCCGTGATGTCGAACTGCAGCGTTCCACCGCGTGCATCGAGCTCCAGGTCCATGCTGTCGCCGATATTGCGCGCGAACGCCGTCAGTGCGCGGCCTGGCGCCCGGACGAACAGCGAGACGCGATCGGCATGCGCCGCGACTTTCGCCGTAAAGCTGCCGTCGATGTCTGTGATCGTCTCCCCGCCTGTCCCGCCGGCCGCGACTTCGATGCGCGCTGCTACGACGGGCAGGCCGCCGGCCATGACCCGCCCGACAATCACCTCGGGCGCCCTGAGGCTCAAGCGAATCTTTTCGACCTCGCTCTTCTCGTTCTGCAGGACGAACGAGAACGGGCTGCTGCCACCGCCGGCCCGCGATGAGGCGACGACGGAGTAAGCGCCCGGCAACGCGCCATGGAATGCGAACGCGCCGTCGTCATCGGTGAATGCCTTCAACAACACGCCTTCAGGACCGAGCATCATCACGCGAGCATTGGCGACGGCTTGCTGATCCTTGAACACCGTGCCGGTCACGCGCGTCGCCGGAATCTCGATCAGCACCTCCTCGTCCTGCTGTACTGACGTATGGACGGCGGTCGAAATCCTGCCGTCGCGGCTGCGGACCTCCACGAGCCACCGTCCCTTGTGCGGAAGCCAACCGGCGAAGTCGCCTTGGTCGTCCGACATCAACTCGACGCGGGGCACACCGTGCTCGCCGCCGAACCAGAGCGTCGCCGCGAGCGGTGACGTGCTCCGCCTCACCTTTCCGCGCACGCGAACGACTGGAATCTGGATCGCCACAGGAGCGCCACCGCCTGGCGGCACTTCGAACTGCTCCTGCGCCATTCGATTTCCGTGCGCATCGGAAATCCTGACGCGAAACGTGCCGGGACTCTGGCCGGCGACGTCGATCGCGCCGGTGGCGGCAACGTGCCCACTGAATACCGGCCGAGGATCGAAGGCGGAGCCCATTGCGCTGCCTTGATGAATTTCTGCCTTCCACGGCGCGCCCGTCGGATCCACCGGCGGCTCGACCGTCACGGAGACACGAACCGGCGCACTGAGCTCGATGGCGCGACGGAGTGTGGTCTCCCGGTTTTCAATGATGGTGAGAGGGAAAATGCGGGCCGTCGCGAAACCGGTCGCGCGAAACTCCAGTGCATACGTGCCGGCGTCGATGGGTGCGAGCTGAACGAAGCCGTTCGGTGCGACCACCGCTTCCGCAACCGGCTGCATCAGCCGCTGCGTTACGGCAGACGGTATTGAAGGCACGAGCCGATTGACGATCGCCTGAACCTGCGGGCGCTGCGCCGGAGGCACGTCGGCCTGCGCCGCTATCGGCGCAATCCACGCCGACACCGAGCCGCCCTCGCGCAAACGAATCACCCCCGCATCCCCGACCTTCCCCGGCCGGAGGTGAATATCCCATCGGTACTCCGGCACATAGTCGGCGGCGATGATCGCAAATCCCAGCTTCGTCGCCGGAACGGTGCACGTCCAACTACCGTCTGTCGCAACGGGGCACTGAAACTCGGCGCCGTTACGGACCGCGTGAGCAGACCAGGGGGGCGACTCGACCACGAGTATGAGCGTGTTCGGTATCTTTGCGTGCGGCCGCCCGGCGAGCGTTCCTCTGTAGGTTGCGACGCGGAAAAGCGGCAATTGAACGGTCGTGCTCGACGGCGGCAGCGTCACAGTGACCGGATCCATCCACCAGCCGGGAGCCGCCAGTTCGACGCGCCACACACTTGCAGGGGCGCCACGCAAGATCAACGCATCCTCGTCAATCGCAAAGGAGCGCGCGATCTTGTCATCAGCGAGCGATCGCGCGATCAGTTCACCTTCAGGGCGTGGGCCGGATTCATCATCCAGCAACAGGAACTCAAAGGTGACATAAGCGTCCGATGCGGCAGTCTGCTGCGCGGAAGCGCCAGCCGCAACGATCAGCGACAGGAGGAACGCGACGGTCCTTTGCATGCTGCTGGATTACGTTTCAGCGCGGCCGCACTTCGATGTAGTAACAGAGGTCACCCTGCGCTGTGCAGCCTGCCAACCCGAGGTCACACTCCGAGTAGCCCCAGTCGTTATTGTCCGGGTCGCCGCAGTAGTAATACCAGGATCCGTTCTCGTAATAGAGCGGCCGGCACTCGTAGCACTCGGCGGCGTTATCTACAGCGAACGCGGGCGAGGCTACGGCCACCGCAATGAGAAAAACGCAGATATTCACCACGCGCTGAAAATGTCTACGGCCTTTCATCGTGCCTCCTTGAAGTGACGTGTTTTTGCCACACGTGCGGCATGCCGTTACCATGCCATACTCAGTCGATCAGGTCGTGCCCAGGCGCGGTCATTGGACCACTCGACGAGATCAGCGCGTCGCAAGACACTTGACAGGCTCGCCTCCAGGAAAGTGGAGAGCCTGCCGCCCGGCGCGGTATTCTTCGCGTCATGAAATCGCCGCGCGACTGTCTGCTCCTGCTCACGCTCCTGTTCACGACCGTCGTGCACGCCCAAGTGCTGACCACCGAGGTCTGGCTCGGCGCGTTGGACATGCGCGAAGGGCGATTCCGCGTGTCGGATTTGAAGAACATCTCGAACCATCCGCGATACGACAATCAGCCGTCGTTCGCACCGGACGGCACATCGCTGCTCTTCACCACAGAGGCTGAAAGCCTCAGTGAAACGGGACTGGGCGTACATGCGGTGCGGTATTTCCTGCAGGATGGCCGCTCTGTGCCATTGAAGCGGGCGCGCGGGTTCAGTCCGACCACGACGACCGATGGCCGGTCATTCATGACCTTGCGCGAAGGGACGGTCTGGCTGCACGACTATGACGGCACGCCGCGCCGCACGCTGCTGCCGCAGGTGAAAACGGCCGGCTATTTCACGCGCATGGACGAGAACCGCTGGGTGCTGTTCATGAACGAGAAAGAGCGGCACATTGCATTGTGGGATGAGCGGCGCGGTTCATTGAGCCGGCTCGTGCCGAATGCCATCACCGCGCCCTATCGCATTCCCGGACAACAGGCGGTGACGTTCGTGGTGCAGGAAGGCGATACGAAGAAGCTGATGCAGCTCGACCTCACAGAAAACGGCGCGAGCGATCGCGAGTTGGCCACAATCCCGTTCGCCACAGGAGGTGCGCACGTGTGGACTTCAAGCGGCACGCTGCTGATGGCGTCAGCCAATGCGATTCACGAGTGGTCGCCCACTGCGCCTGAAGCGTGGCCGGTCGTACATCGTTTTACAGAAGCCGACCTGCAGGGCATTACGCGCATCGCCCTCAGTCCTGCCGAAGACCGGATTGCGCTCGTATCGACTCCCAATGACCTGACTGTACTGCGCGAATCGCGTGACGCCGCCAATGAAGCGTTTGCCGCGGCCATTGCAAAACAGCGCGGCAGCTCATGGGTACGCACGCCGGCAACTTTTGAAATATCCGGCACCAGCGCCACAGAGCGAGGTACGTCCGTCCGCCGCTGGCGCGAGGCCGGAATGCCCATCGAATTGCGCCGCGATTACGCCGTCGAATGGCAGCGCACGATGTCGAGCAGCGGCACTCCTGCCTGGTCGATCGTCAGCGAGCGGTATGTGAACTGACTCGCTTTTGCGCCGTCGAAGGAGGACAGGCGCCTTGCCTGTCCCCCATTGCACGACGTTATTGTTTCGGATTCCAGCCCGACCAGTTCTTTCCGCGGCCACTATTGATCCAGATGCGGCCGTCGGTGCCGATGGCGGCGACCTGAAGGTGGCCCTTTTCGTCTGTAGTGACAGTAGGTGCGGCGGTGAGGACCCCGCCGAGGCTGAGCCAGTCGCTGCAGGCGCCGGCGACGCAGGAGACGGTCCAGACGGCCTGATCGAGACCGAGCGCGAAGACGTGGATCGCGCCGTCGCTGGTCTGGATTGCAGAGGGGTCGGAGGCGAGCACGCCCGCGCCGACATTGGCCCATTCGCCGCCGCCGCTTCTCATCCAGAGGTAGTCGCTTTCGCCGCGGCGAAATTCATAACCACCGACCGTGATCGGCTCGCCGGCAGCGGTGGCAGGCCCGCTTCCCTGCGGCACCGCATAGCCCGGATTCGCCGGTGTGGCGGGCACTGCGACGACGATGGCGCGCTGGCCGCTGTTCGACGGCGTCGCCTCGATCACGCCGCCCGAGGAGCGTTGGGTGCCGAGCGGCAACAGCGTGAACGTATTGTTTCCCTGCTGCACGAGGTTCTCGGTTCCCGGAGCAACACAGCGGTTCAGATCCGTTCCGGGGAGGATGTTCGCAGTACCCGTTCCTTCCACCACCGGGTTGATGATCGTTGCGGTACGACATACCCAGCCATTGTGGCAATCGCGATCGGTCATGCACTGCGCGCGGCAAGCACCGTTCGAACAGACCAGCGGGTCGCGGCAGTCGCCATTGAAGGCGCATTGAGAGCCGGAGCGCTGCGCGGAGAGAGCGGGTGCAGCAACAGCAGCGGCGGCGAGGATCATCAGGATGAGCGCGAAGGTTCGTTTCATCGGCGACTCCTTTTATGCAGGCAGCAGCAATGCGGACGACGGCGCACGGCGCCGGGTCGCACTGCTCGTGAATGTTGGGATCGGCGGATTCTACACGCCCGCGACGCGCGCGTTCAGGGGACGTGGTAGAGCCGGATCGTTTTGCCGATCCGCTCGAAGCGGCGGCCCGCGGTGAGCCAGCGGTAGGCGGATGGATCTCTGACCTGCGCGGCGACGACCTCCCCTTCGCTGAGCGCGTACCAGCCCGGCGAGGCGGTGTGCGGGTCGATCGGCGTCGTCGGCGGCATGCCGAGACGGGCGTAATCGGCGGTGCCGAACAGGGTCGCGTTCAAGTGCGGAATGTTGCGTTTACGGCATTGCACGGCGAGGCGATGGATGTCCTGACCCCAGTCGAAATTACTGTCGAGGAGGACCTGCTCCGGATGATTTCCGGCCAGTCCGTTCATCCACGGCAGATAGTCGGGATGCGCGAGCGCACCGCCAATGACGAGCCATCCGCAGAGTACGGCCGCAATGATTCTGCCGAATCGCGCGCGGCATAATTCCACGACCGCATAGGCGGCCAGAATTGCCAGCGGTACATAAATCGGCAGTATGTGACGTACGCCGATATTGATGCGGCTGGTCATCGTGCTGGCGAGCAGGCCGGCTGCAATGACGGCGAGGTGATCGAGATCGGCGCGGCGGCGGATGCTGAGGAAAATGCCGGTTGCCGCGAGCGCCAGTGCAGGCAGCGGCGTCTTGACCGCCAATGCGACCGGAAAGTAATACCACCAGCCGTCGGTCCGGAGCTCGCCGAGGAGAAACGCGCCGTGGCCTTCGCGATTGTGGAGCTGCACGGCGAACAGGCCGGCGAAGAAACGGCTCGCCGGCAGGCGCACCCGCTCGGCCACTGTGGGTGTTCCGAAGAAATTCGTCACCGCTTCCGCCATGCGCGGATCGATCCGCGCGAGACGGCGATGCTCCCATCCATAGACGCCCCAGACGATCACAAACGCCAGCAGATGCGCGACCGCTCCCTTGCCAAGTGGAAAACGGCGGCGGGCGATCATCATCACCACCGCGCCGATGGCGAAAAACAGCGGAAACGAGAATTTCGAAACAAGGCCGACGCCGATGGCGGCGGCGAGCAGAAACGTGCGGCGCCAGTTCGGCGCGTCGAGCCAGAAATGGATTGCGGCCATCGACAAGGCGAATGCGGCTACACCGGCCATGTCGGTCGTGGCGACGCCGGCATGCGCGAGGATCGCGGGCAAGGACGCGAATATTGCGGCTGCCACCAGCGCGACCACGCGTCCCGCGATCTGCACTGCCCAGAGAAATACGCCTGCAATGGCGGCCACAAGAAAGATGAGATTCCCGCGTCGCGAAAGCGCAACGCCTTTCATGTAGCCGCCCGCGGCGTCATAGATCTGCGCGGCCCGCGGAAAGATCTCCGTGGCGGTCGGTGCGGCGTGTCGCAATGGCCAGGCGGCGGCGATGCGCGCGAGCGGCGGATGCTGGAGATCCCACCAGTAGTCGCCGGTGGTCACGTACTGAAAACCGGCGGCGACGTGAATGGGCTCGTCCCAGGTGGGGCTGAATTCATCGTGCGTCGAGGCGACGCGCAGCGCGGTGGCGATGCAGATGAAGATGAGGATCGCGGCTGCGCGGCGCATCGAGCGGAGAGTATCGCCTACGGTGCCTCGGTTCCTCGGTGCCTCGGGATCTGGTGGAGCGGCGGGCTCTTCGCCCGCCGAGCAATCAATTGGTCGGCGGCCGAAGCGGCCGCCGCTCCACTTCGAAGACGGCGCGCCGCCGCGGCCGCGGCTAGCGAAAGCGGCGACTGGCGTCGCCGCACTCCAAAAATTACAGCTTTTTCAATGCGACGCGGCGGTTCTTTGCTTTGCCGTCTTCGGTCGAGTTGTCGGCGACCGGCGTGGAGTCGCCGAAGCCGCGGGAGGTGAGGCGTGATTTGGCGATGCCGTTGGCGGTGAGCCAGGCCACTACGGCGGCGGCGCGCTGTTCGGACAGCGTCTGATTGGCCGCTTTCGCGCCGACGTTGTCCGTGTGTCCTTCGACCTGCATGCGCCAGGTCGGGTTCGCGTTGAGGAGCTTCACCACTTCCTCGAGGCACTCCTGCGATTTCGCCTCGATGGTGGCTTTGCCCGTCGCGAAGTGGATGCCGTAGATCGAGCAGCTTCCGGTGCGGTTGATCTCGTCCGCCCACGCATCGGCGTTCGCGACCATCTGCTGCTCCATCGGCTTCACCAGCACCGCGGTCTGGTGGTAGCCGAACGTGCCGCCGCCCGGGTTGAACGAATGTACCTGCATCCACTGATTGCCTTTGCGCGCGGTAACGACCGGCGCGTCTTCAGCGACGCCGGAGAAGACTACGGTGTATCCGGCCTTGCGCAGCGCGGCCTCGGCGTTGCGCGCGATCTGCAGCATCGAGACTTTTTCGCCGCAGTCGTACGAGATGATTTCCTTCTGCCCTTCCACCGCGTCGCGCTGATCGTCGCGGCTGACGAACAACTCGGCGGAGTCGAATTCCTTCCGGTCGCACTCCGTGATCACGCAGCCGTTCAGACGGTTCAGCAGCTTCGAATCGGTGCAGCCTTCCGCATCCTGCGGCGGGTCGTCCTGAGCCCATCCGCTCGCAGCACACAGCACGAAGAGCGCGAGAAGCGTCACCACTCTTTTCTTCACGTTTGTCTCCTGAAAATGGTTTGGTTCTGGAAAGAATAGCAGGCGCCGGAGCGGCGGTCACACTTCGCGCGCCTCTTGCATCTGCCCCATTCATGGAACCTAACGTCCTCACTCGGAACAATGTGAAGGTCTCGGGAAACGGCACGCAGCCGATGCTGTTCGCGCACGGCTTCGGATGCGATCAAAACATGTGGCGCTTCGTCACCAGCGCCTTCGAAGACGACTACCGGGTCGTGCTCTTCGACTACGTCGGCGCCGGCAAATCCGATGTCTCGGCCTACCAGCCGGAGCGCTATTCAACGCTGAACGGTTACGCCGATGACGTGCTCGAGATCTGTGCCGCGCTCGACCTGCGCGACGTGGTGTTCGTCGGTCATTCGGTCAGCAGCATGATCGGCGTGCTCGCCGCCAATCGCGAGCCGGAGCGGTTCAGCCGCCTGATCATGGTCGGGCCGTCGCCGCGCTACATCAACGATCAGGATTACGTCGGCGGATTCGAGCGTGCCGACATCGAGGGGCTGCTCGATCTGATGGACAAGAATTACATCGGCTGGGCGAGCTTCCTCGCTCCGGTGATCATGAAGAACGACGATCGGCCTGAGCTGACGAGCGAACTGCAGGAGAGCTTCTGCTCGACCGATCCGAAGATCGCGCGCCGTTTCGCGGAGACGACGTTCTTCTCCGACAATCGGCAGGACCTCGCCTCGATCGCGGTGCCGTCGCTGATCATGCAGTGCTCGGAAGATGCGATCGCACCGACGGAAGTGGGCAACTATCTCTATCGCACGATGCCGAGCAGCACGCTGAAGCTGCTGAAAGCAACGGGACATTGCCCGCACATCAGCCACCCCGAGGAAACGATTGCCGCGATGAAGGAGTACCTTGCCGCGACGCCTGTCGGCGCGGTGACGCATGGATCTACTGCTCAGTGATTCACTGCTCGACGGCGCGCCGTGCGGCTACGTTTCGTTCGCCGACGACGGCACGATGCGCGCCGTCAACCGCACGCTGGCGGAGATGCTGGGCTACACGCGTGCGGAGCTCGAAGGGTGGCACCTCCAGAAGATCCTGCCGCCCGGTGCGCGCGTCTTCTACAACACGCACGTCTTCCCGATCCTGAAGATGCATGGCGTCGCGGAGGAGATCTACATCGCGGTGCGGACGAAAGACGGCGTCGACCTGCCGATGCTGCTCAATGCCGCGCGGCGCGAGCGGAATGGCGGCACGGTCAATGACTGCATTTTCGTCCGCATGCTGCAGCGCCACGCGTTCGAAGACCAGCTCGTGCAGGCGCGCCGCATCGCCGAGGAGGCGAGCGCGGCGAAGGCGAAGTTCCTCTCGATGATGTCGCACGATCTTCGCGCGCCGCTGACCACAATCTCCGGCCACGCCGATCTCCTCGGCGGCGGCGTGCATGGCGGGCTCGCAACCGATCAGCAGCACGCGGTGCAGCGGATTCGCGACGCGTCGCGCGAGCTCGCCCGGATGATCGATGACGTGCTTTCGTACGCGCAGCTCGACTCGGGGCAGGTCGCGATGCAGCGGCAACGGGTGTCCGTCCGCGCCGCGATCGAGCGCGCCGAGGCGATGATGAAGATGCGATTCGAACAGGCGAAGCTGACGTTCAGCAGCACGACGTGCGACGCCGAGACGATCGTCATCGCCGACCCCGATCGCCTGCAGCAGATCCTCCTCAATCTGCTCACGAACGCGATCAAATTCACCGCCCCCGGCGGCAGCGTCACCGCGAGCTGCGAGCGCGCCGGCGAGAAGGTTCTGATCCGCGTACGCGACACCGGCAGCGGCATTGCGGCCGAGCAGCTCGAGCGCGTGTTCGATCCGTTCGTGCAGCTCGACACGCCGGTGCACAACGCCACCCAACGCGGCATCGGCCTCGGCCTCGCCATCAGCCGCGACCTCGCTCGCGCGATGGACGGCGAGCTGCGCGCGGACAGCACGATGGGTGAGGGGTCGGTGTTCACGGTGGAGTTGCCGAGCGCAGCAGCCGCGGTCGCGGTCTGAACCTGTGGAGCGGCGG